>JAGOBN010000033.1 GCA_017999235.1 Anaerolineales bacterium
GTCATCGCGCGGGCCGAGTTGGAGGTGCAGGGCCTGGACTTGGCGCTGCTGCTCCAGACACTTTGAGCACCAAACCGCCAGCATTTCCACCAGCACTACCTGGCCGTGATAATCCGCCAGGTTAAAAACCGCATCGGTGTTGACGTCTATGAGGGCGGTACTCAACCAAGCCGGCGTCTCCATCATGGCCGCTTCGGTCGGCGTCTCCATCATGGCCGCTTCGGTCGGCGTCTCCATCATGACCGCTTCGGTCGGCGTTGCCATCATGGCCGCTTCGGTCGGCGTCGCCATCATGGCCGTCTCGGCCGGCGTCGCCATCATGGCCGTCTCGGCCGGCGTCGCCGGCGCGCAGGCGGCCAACATCACCGCGGCCGCCAGTCCAATCCCCATCCAACGTTTCTGCAACTTCAACATCATGTGACTCCTTTAGGAAACGCGCTCACTTGTGCCTATAATGCCAGCAGCCCCTTACGGTGCGCTTGCGGATGGCTTACAAGAGTCTTACGGCCGGAGGTAAGGAATTTGTAAGCCGCGGCGCTTAGAGTGGAGGTCAAATGAGCGGCGGCAGAATTCTGGTGGTGGAAGACGAGCCGAGCCTGCGCGAAGTGGTTAGTCTGTATCTGCGGCGCGCCGGCTATCGGGTGACCGAAGCCGGCGATGGGCCGGCGGCGCAAGCCTGGTTGGCCCACGAGACGGCCGACCTGGTGGTGCTGGATGTGATGCTGCCGGGCGTGGACGGCTTAGAGATTGCGCGCCAGTTGCGCGCCCAAGGGGATACCGCCATCATCCTGTTGACCGCGCGCCGCGCCGAGCCCGACCGGATCGCGGGCCTGGAACTGGGGGCCGACGACTACGTTGTCAAACCGTTCAGCCCGCAGGAATTGGTCAGCCGCGTGCGCGCTGTGCTGCGGCGGGCGCGGCCGAGCGCCGCCCCCACCGGCCAGGAGCCGGCCCTGACCTTTGACGCCATTCAGATTGACCCAGGCAAGCGTCTGGTCACCGTCCGGGATGAAGAGAAAGCGCTCACGGCGAAGGAATTCGATCTGCTCTGGCACCTGGCGCGCCATCCGCGTCAGGTGTTCACGCGTGAGCAGTTGTTGGAGCAGGTCTGGGGCTTGGCCGAGTATATTGATCCCGGCACGGTCACCGTCCACATCCGCCGGCTGCGCGAGAAGATCGAGGCCGACCCCTCCAAACCGCGCCTGATTGTCACGGTCTGGGGCGTCGGTTACAAGTTCGAAGCCTGAACCGCGCCGCCGGCCGCCGCCGCCAGAAAGGCCCGCCCGATGTCTCTGAGTTCTCCCCGCTCGCCGCTAGAGCTGAGTTCCCCGGTCCGCCTGGCGCTGGGCGCGGCCGCCACCCTCGCCTTAGCCTTGGGCGTTTTCACCTTGCTGATGCAGCCCGGCCTGGGGGAGTTGGGCCAGATGGCGGCGCTCCTGGCGGTGACCACCCTGCTCTCGGTGGTTGCCGCGTATGCCGCCTATCGCTTGAAGTGGATCCAACGCTCGCCCCGGCTGCGCTGGACCATTTGGGCTGGCGCTATGCTCTCCAGCCTATTGACCTTCCTGAACGTCTGGCTGGCCGCGCAACAGATGTTTGCCAGTCCGCACGATCTGGCCCTGGCCGGCATCCTGCTCCTCTTCGCCAGCGGTCTGGCCGTCACCTTTGGTTATTTCTTTGCCGAAGCGCTGACCGACCGGCTGACCGCGCTCGACGCGGCGGCGCGCGCCATCGCCGGCGGACAACTGACGGCGCGGGCGCCGGAACGCGGCCGGGATGAACTGGCCGAACTGGCGCGCAGTTTCAATCATATGGCCGCCCAATTGGAGGCCGCCGACCGGAAACAGCGCGAACTGGAGCAGTTGCGCCGGGACTTGATCGCCTGGGTCAGCCACGATCTGCAAACGCCCCTGGCGGCCATCCGCGCGCGGGTGGAGGCGTTAGCCGATGGCGTCGTGGACGAGCCGGCCAGCGCTCAACGCTATCTGCAAACCGTCCGGCGGGATGTTCAGGCGCTCTCGGCCCTGATCGATGACTTGTTTCAGATGGCCCAATTGGAGGCCGGCGGGCTGCCGCTGGAGCGCGCCCCCGGCAGCCTGGCGGATCTGATCTCGGACACGCTGGAAAGCTTTGCGGCGCTGGCAGCCGAGCATCTGGTTACCTTAAGCGGCCAAGCCGAGGGCGTGGACCCGTTCACCATGGACACGGCGCGCATCGGCCGGGTGTTGGCGAATCTGGTGGGCAATGCCGTGCGGCACACGCCGGCCGGCGGCGCGGTCACGGTCCAAGCAACCCGGACGGGGACCATGGTGCGCGTCGAGGTGGCGGACACGGGGGAAGGCATCGCGGCCGCCGATCTGCCGCGGATCTTCGAACAGTTTTACCGGGGCGAGAAATCCCGCAACCGGACGACCGGCGGCGCCGGCTTGGGGTTAGCCATCGCGCGCGCCATTGTGGAGGCGCATGGCGGCCACATCGGGGCGGACAGCGCGCCCGGCCGTGGGACGCGCGTCTTCTTCACGTTGCCTGGGGGATGAGGCCGGCCGGTTTGGGGATTCATTTCACTTCAGGTAGAATTCGCCCGCATGTCCACTGAAGCCCCGCTGCTCAACAAACGTTACAAACTGCTCGCCCCGCTGGGCCAGGGCGGCATGGCCGTCGTCCACAAGGCGCAGGACCTCTCGCTGGGCCGGCTGGTGGCGGTCAAGATCCTGCGGGAAAACCTCACCAGCGATCCGGAGTTCCTGGCGCGCTTCCAGCAGGAGGCGCGCGCCGCCGCCAACCTGGCGCACCCCAACATCGTCACCGTGCATGATTTCGGCCGGGACGGCGGCCGGTATTACATCGTCATGGAGTATATCGAGGGGCAGGATCTCAAAGACCTGATCAAGGACGGCGCGCCCTTCGCCATCGACAGGGCGGTGGACCTGGCGGTCCAGATTTGCGCCGGCGTGGGCTATGCCCATCGCGCCGGCCTGGTGCATTGTGATATCAAGCCCCAGAACATCCTGGTGACCGCCGACGGGCGCGTGAAGATCACGGACTTCGGCATCGCGCGGGCGCTGGCCAACCTGCGGCCGGGTGAAACCACCGACGTGGTCTGGGGCAGCCCGCAGTATTACTCGCCCGAGCAGGCCGCCGGCGAGCACCCCACCCCGGCTTCCGACGTGTATTCCGTGGGCGTGGTGATGTTTGAGATGCTGGCCGGCCGCCTGCCGTTTGTGGCCTCCACCCAGCAGGCGCTGGCGATGCTGCATCTGCGCGAGGAGCCGCCGCGCCTGACGCTCTTCAACCCGCAAGTCAGCGAGACCCTGGAGCGCATCGTCCATAAAGTTCTTGCCAAAGAGCCGGCCGCCCGCTATCGCACCGCCGATCAATTGGGCCGCATCTTGATTTCGTACCGGCAGCAGGGGGATGAACTGACGGGCGCGCAGATCGCCGCCGGCCAGACCCCCTCACAGCCGCTGCCGCGCGCGGCCGGCGCACCGAGCGCCGCCACCGTCAGCGCCACCCGCCACGCCGCCGCCGCCCCCACCCAGCGCAGCGCCAGCCTTGAACTGGACGCGGACGCTGAGCCCACTTTGGATTGGATCGCCCTCGGGCTGGGCTTCTTGGCCTTCTTGGCCGTGGCCGGCCTCTTCCCCTTGTGGGCCTGGGTGTACACCATCTACACCCGCTGACGCCGCGCGCCGCTCTCACCCAATCCTAAGCGTCGCTACCCGTTCGGACGGTCATAATGTCCGAAGGGGCGATGGTATAATCAAATCCAACACAGTGAGTCAGCTTTAGTTACGCTGTGGGAGGTTGAAGTGAATTCTGCCCGCATTCGAAGCGCGTTTGTGTACATCCTGATCATCGTCGCCATCGTGGTGCTGTTGTTCCAATTCCGCCAGCAGCCCCAGACGGATCAGTTGCCCCTCTCCGAGTTGGCGGCCGAAGTCCAGGCCGGCAACGTGGCGCGCATTGTCGTGGACGACAACACGCTCCAGGTGACCTTCAAAGGCAATGGCGGCGAAGCCGAATCCCGCAAGGAACCCACCAGCACCGTCTTTGATCAGATGGCGGCCCTGAACGTCTCGCCGGAGCGCCTGGCGGCCGTGAATTTCGAGGTCAAGAAGCCTTCCGAACTAGGCGGCATCCTGACCTTCCTGGGCTATATGCTCCCCGCCCTGCTGGTGGTGGGCGTCATCTACTTTATGCTGCGCCAGGCGCAGGGCAGCAACAACCAGGCCCTGTCCTTTGGCAAGAGCCGGGCGCGCATGTTCAATGGCGACCATCCCACGGTGACTTTTGAAGACGTGGCCGGCGTGGATGAGGCCAAAGAAGAGCTGAAAGAGGTGGTGGAGTTCCTCAAGGAACCGGACAAGTTCATCACCCTGGGCGCCCGTATCCCCAAGGGCGTGCTGCTGGTGGGCTCGCCCGGCACCGGCAAGACTCTGCTCTCCAAGGCGGTGGCCGGCGAGGCCGGCGTGCCGTTCTTCTCCATCTCCGGCTCCGAGTTCGTGGAGATGTTTGTGGGCGTGGGCGCCAGCCGCGTGCGGGACCTGTTCGACCAGGCCAAGCGCCACTCCCCGTGCATCATCTTCGTGGACGAGATTGACGCCGTCGGCCGCCACCGCGGCGCCGGCCTGGGCGGCTCGCACGACGAGCGCGAGCAGACCCTCAACCAGATTCTGGTGGAGATGGACGGCTTCGACACCGACACCAACATCATCGTCATCGCCGCCACCAACCGGCCCGATATCCTGGACCCCGCGCTGATGCGGCCCGGCCGCTTTGACCGGCGCGTGGTGATGGACCGGCCGGACATGAAGGGCCGCGAGCACATCATCAAGGTCCACCTGCGCGGCAAGCCGCTGGCCGCCGATGTGGAGCCGCCGACGCTGGCCAAGGCCACGCCCGGCTTTGTGGGCGCCGACCTGGAAAACATGGTTAACGAAGCCGCCATCCTGGCCGCCCGCCGCAACAAGAAGGCCATCAGTCACAGCGAGTTTGAAGAGGCCATCGAGCGCGTCATCGCCGGCCCGGAGCGCAAGAGCCGCATTATCTCGGATGAAGAGAAGCGCGTCATCGCCTACCACGAGGCCGGCCACGCCGTGGTCATGCACAGCATCAGCGAGGCGGACCCGGTCCACAAAGTCTCGATCATCGCGCGCGGCATGGCCGGCGGCTACACGCTGTCCCTGCCGGACGACGACCGCACGCTCTATTCCAAACGCAAGTTCCAGGCCGATCTGGCCGGCCTGCTGGGCGGGCGCGTGGCCGAGGAGATCGTCTTCGGCGATGTGACCACCGGCGCTTCCAACGACTTGGAGCGCGCCACCAAGATGGCGCGCCAGATGGTAACGCGCTGGGGCATGAGCGAAAAGATGGGGCCGATGGTCTACGGCCAGAAGGAAGAGTTGGTCTTCCTCGGCCGCGAGATCTCGGAACAGCGCGATTACTCCGACGCCGTGGCGCAGGAGATTGACGGCGAAGTCCGCACCCTGATCGGCAAGGCGTATGAGCGCGCCCGCGCGATCTTGACCGAGTATCGGGAACGGCTGGACACCATCGCCAACCGCCTGATCGAGGTCGAGACCCTGGACGCCACCGAGTTCGACCGGCTCTTCCCCAGCCCCTCCGGCAAGAAGCGTTCGACGCCGCCGGTGGTGGCCCCCAGCCTGCCGCCCACCACCCCGGCGCCGGCCGCCGCCTAAGACCGAGCCGCTTCCCGAAAGCCCTGGCCCTGCGCCAGGGCTTTTTGTTTGGGCGTTCGCCGCCCGCCGCTTGCCGGCCTCTCCGTCCTGTGGCACACTGCCGGCGCTATGCCGATGACCTCGCTTACCTCTCCCTGGCTGTTGGCGGCCGGCCTCGGCCTGGCGGCGCTGCTGGTCTTATGGCTCACCCGCGGCCTGAACCAGACCCACGCCCGGCGCGTGCGCGCGGCCGGCCTCCCGCCCCTGCTGGCCCTGGCCGCCTATTTGATCCTGGTGGGGCTCGGTTACCCCGCCGACAACCTGGCGCTCCGGATCAGCCTGGCGCTGGCGATCCTGCTGGGCGCCAACGCGGTGCTGCAGCTCTTTGACTGGCTCTTCTGGGAATACGGCCTGGGCCAGCGCCGGCACATCACCATCCCCCGGCTGGTGGTGGATGTCTTCAACTTCGTGGTGCTGGCCGGCGTCGCCATCCTGGTGCTCAACCGCATCTTTGGCGTGCAGGACCTGAGCGCGCTGCTGGTCACGTCCACCGTGCTCTCGGCCGTCGTTGGCCTGGCCGTGCAGGACACGCTTGGCAACGTGGTGGCCGGCCTGGCCCTGCAGGTGGAACATCCTGTCACGGTGGGCGATTGGGTGAAGGTCTCCGGCGAGGAAGGCCAGGTGGTGCAGATGAACTGGCGCACCATGACGCTCCGCACGCGCGATCAGCACGTGGTGCTGCTGCCCAATGGCAACGTCGCCCGCGACCTGATCATCAACTTCTCGCGCCCCACCTCGCTCCAGCGCATGCACGCCAGCGTGGGCGTGGCGTACGGTCATCCGCCCGGCCAGGTAAAAGAAGTCCTCGCCCAGGCGGTGGCGTCCGCGGCCGGCGTGGCCGGCGAGCCGGCGCCCGAGGCGCTGGTCCACAGCTACGGCGATTTCGCCGTGCAATACGATCTGCTGTACTGGATCACGGATTTCGCCCGCGCCCCCCAGATCCACGATGAGGTGCTGACCCGGCTGTGGTACGCGCTCCACCGCCACGGCCTGACCATCCCCTTCCCGGCCCGGGACGTGACCGTGCGGATGCTGGCGGATGACCACCTCGCCCAGGCGCGCGCGCAGCAGCAGCGGGAGGTCTTCGCCGAACTGCGCCGCATCACGCTCTTCCGGCCGCTGGCGGACCCCGTCATCGAGCAGTTGGCGCGCGGCGCGGTCCTGCAGCGCTACACCAGCGGCGAGACCCTGGTGCGCCAGGGCGAGGCCGGCGACTCGCTGTTTGTGATCAAATCCGGCCGGGTGCGCGTGGACGTGCGCGGCGACGGGGGCGCCAACACCACCCTGAACCGGCTCGGCCCCGATGACTTCTTCGGCGAGCTGAGCCTGCTGACCGGCGAACCGCGTTCCGCCTCCGTCATCGCCGAAACCGAGACCGAGGTGGTGCTGGTGGACAAGGCCGACCTGGCCCCCGTCATCGCCGCCGATGCGCGTCTGCCGGAAGTCATCACCGAGGTGCTGGCCGCCCGGCAGCGCCAGTTGGCGGACCAGCTCACCGCGGCCGGCGCTAAAGATATCCGGCCGGCCAGCCCGCCCGCCGCCCTCCTCAGCCGGATCCGGCGCTTCTTCGGCGTCGGGTAAGCGGCGCGGGCGTCAGTTATTTGTCAGGCCCGCCGCCCCCCCCGCCGTCCCCTTTTTGATATAACCTCGGCCGCCTACCGCCCTTGGCGGCGGAAACCGGTTTCCGCCGCCTGCTCAGACGAAAGACTGCCATGCCTACCACCCAACTTCCCGATCCGACCGCGCCGGCCTGGCATACCCTGGCCGTTGACGCCGCCCTGGCCGAACAGACCGGAGACGCCGCCGGCCTCACCGCCGAGGCCGCCGCCCGCCGCCTGGCGGCCCACGGCCCGAACGAGTTGAGCGAGCGCGGCGCCAAACAGCCCTGGCGCATCTTGTGGGAACAGCTGACCGCCGTCATGGTGTTGATCCTGATCGCGGCCGCCGGCCTCTCGGCCGGGCTGGGCAAGTGGACCGAGGCGGGCTCGATCCTGGCCATCGTCAGCCTGTTCACCCTGCTGGGCTTCTTTCAGGAGTACCGCGCCGAACGCGCGATTGCGGCCTTGAAGAAACTGGCGGTGCCCAGTGTGCGCGTGCGGCGCGCCGGCGCGGTGCGCGACCTGCCCGCGCGCGAGCTGGTCCCCGGCGATATTGTGCTGCTGGAGGCCGGCAACCGGGTGCCGGCCGATCTGCGTTTGATCGAAAGCGTCAACCTGCGAATTCAAGAGGCGGCCCTGACCGGCGAATCCGAGCCGGTGGAGAAAATGACGGCGCCCCTCGCCCAAGCCGAGCTGCCGCTGGGCGACCGGCGCAACCTGGCCTACCTGGGCACCTTGGTGACCTATGGCCGCGGCGCCGGCCTGGTGGTGGGCACGGGAATGCGCACCGAACTCGGCCGGATCGCCACCCTGATCCAAAACACCGCCAGCGAGCTGACCCCGCTGCAGCGCAAGCTCGACCGGGTGGGCAAGCTGCTGGCGGCCGGCGGCGGGGTGGTGGCGCTGCTGATGCTGGTCATCGGCCTCGTGCGCGGCGAACCGCTGGACGACATGCTGCTGACGGCCATCAGCGTGGCCGTGGCCGTGGTGCCGGAGGGCCTGCCGGCCGTGGTCACCTTTACGCTGGCGCTCGGCGCGCAGCGCATGCTCAAGCGCAACGCCCTGATCCGCAAGCTGCCGGCCGTGGAGACGCTGGGCTCGGTCACCGTGATTTGCTCGGACAAAACCGGCACGCTGACCGAGAACCGCATGACCGTGACCGTGGTGGATCTGGCCGGCCACCGGATTGACCTGCACGAGCCGCTGCGCCAGCGCCAGCCGGCCTTCAACCCCGAAGACCGCCACCCCGAGCTGCTCCGCGCCGCACCCCAGGCGCTGAGCCTGCTGATGGCGGGCGGCGCCTTGTGCAATGACGCCGAACTGCGGCCCGACCCGGAGGCCGGCCGGCTGCATGCTCTAGGCGACCCCACCGAAGGCGCGCTGCTCATCGCCGCCGCGCAGACCGGCCTGCTGAAAGACGAGCTCCAGCGCGCGCTGCCGCGGGTGGCGGAGCTGCCGTTTGACTCGGACCGCAAGCGCATGACCACCGTTCACGCGCGGCCGGCCGCCGCCGATCTGCCGGCGCCCCTGGCGGCGGTGTGGGGCCAGGCGGGTCTGGCCGGCCCGGCGCCGTTCCTGGCGCTCACCAAGGGCGCGGTGGACGGTCTGCTGGAGATCGCCACCCGCGTCTGGAATAACGATCAGATTGAGCCGCTCGACGCGGCCTGGCGCGGGCGCATCCAGGCCGCCAACGATCAGATGGCGCGCGACGGCATGCGCGTGCTGGGTCTGGGCTTTCGCCCGGTGCCCCAGGCCGCGGCCCAGCCAGACGTGGAAACCGATCTGATCTTCGTGGGGCTGTTCGGCCTGATTGACCCGCCCCGGCCGGAGGTGCGCCAGGCGGTGCAGACCTGCCAGGCAGCCGGCCTGCGCCCGATCATGATCACGGGCGATCACCCGCTCACGGCCAGCTTCATCGCCCGCGAGCTGGGGATTGCGGCCGACGCGCGCGTCCTGACCGGCCAGCAGCTCAACGCCCTGACCCCGGCCGAGTGGGCGGCGGCCGTGGCGACCGTCTCGGTGTATGCCCGCGTCTCGCCCGAACACAAGCTGCGGATTGTGGAAGCCTTGCGGGCGCAGGGCCAAATTGTGGCCATGACCGGGGACGGCGTCAACGACGCGCCGGCGCTCAAGCAGGCCGATATCGGCGTGGCCATGGGGATCACCGGCACCGACGTCTCCCAGGAGGCGGCCGCCATGGTGCTGCGCGACGACAACTTCGCCACCATCGTCGCCGCCGTCGAAGAGGGCCGCGTGATCTACGACAACGTGCGCCGCTTCGTCAAGTTCTCTGTGGCCGGCAATGTGGGCAAGGTGGCCGTGATGCTGCTGGCGCCGCTGCTGGGCATCAACGTGGCGCTGCTGCCGCTGCAGCTGCTGTGGCTGAACCTGCTCACCGACGGTCTGCTGGGCTTGGGGCTGGGGGTGGAGCCGGCCGAAAAGAACGTCATGCGCCGGCCGCCCCACTCCCCAACGGCCGGCCTCTTCAGCGGCGGGCTGGGCGCGCACGTCATTTGGGTGGGCGCGCTGATGGGGGCGGTGGCGCTGGGCGTGGGAGCGTGGTATTTTGAGCGCGGGTGGCCGCAGTGGCAGACCATGATCTTCACCACCCTGGCCTTCCTGCAGGTGGGCCAGGCGCTGGCCACCCGCTCCATGCGCGAGTCGTTCTTCACCGCCGGCCCGTTGAGCAACCGCCTGCTGATCAGCCTGGCGCTGATGGTCGTGGGCCTGCAATTAGCCGTCATATATCTGCCGGGCCTGGAAAGCTTCTTCGGCGTGACCGCGCTGTCGAGCGCCGACCTGGCGCTGTGCGCGGCGCTGGGCAGCCTGGCTTTCCTGGCGGTGGAAGCCGAGAAATTCAGCCTGCGCCGCCGGCCGGAGCCGAGCGCGGCCCGGTCACTTCAGGAGTCAAGCCGATGAAAGTGATTCTGGAACAGAGCCGTTACCTCGCCCTGATCGGCATTCTGGCCCTGCTGGCCGCGGCCGTGGCCGCCTTTGGCTGGGGCGCCGTCAAGACCTACGGCGTCATCAGCCTGGTGATCACGAGCGCCGGCCAGGACTCCCATATCACCATCGCCCTGATCGAGCTGATGGACGCTTTTTTGATCGCCACCGCGCTGTTGATCTTCGCGGCCAGCCTGCACGAGCTGTTCCTGGATAAGCTCAACCTGCCGGATTGGATGCTGGCGCATGATCTCCACCAGCTTAAAGCCAAGCTGAGCAGCATTGTGGTGCTGGTGATGGGGGTCAAATTCCTCGAGCGGCTGGCGGAATGGAGTGACCCGCTGGGGACGCTGTTCTATGCCCTGGCAATCGCGGCGGTATCCGGGGTGTTGATCGCGTTCGGACAGTTGGGCGGCAAAGACTAAGCGCGCCGGCGGGCCGCGGCGAACCCGCCCACGGGCAGTTAAAAAGGATCGGCCGGCGCGAGCGCCGGCCGATTTGCGTTTTAAGGGCGGGCCGCCCTTGACCCGGTTAGGGCACGATGACCGGCGTAGCGGTCGGCGGCACCAGCGTGGAGGTGGCTTCCGGCGTATTGGTGATCGTCGGCTCGGGCGTATTGGTAATCGTCGGCTCGGGCGTGTAAGTATTCGTCGGTGCCGGCGTATTGGTGATCGTCGGCACGGGCGTATTCGTCACCGTCGGCACAGGCGTATGAGTCGCCGTGGGCGGGAGCGGCGTGTCCGTGGGCGGGACGGCGGTCGGCGGCTCAACCGTCGGCGGCACCGGCGTCAGCGTCGCCGTTGCCGGCGGTGTCGCCGTTGCCGACGGTGTCACCGTGGGCGGCTGGATGGTGGCGGTGGGCCGGATCAGGGTGGCGGTCGGCGGCACCGGGGTGGCGGTCGGCGGCACCAGGGTCGCCGTCGGCGGCACGGCGGTGGCCGTGGGCGGAGGCGGTTCGGTGGCGGTCGGTGGCACCGGCGTCTCCGTCGCCGACCAAAAGCTCGTCGCCGTGGGCGTGGCGCTTGGCG
The DNA here is from genome assembly GCA_017999235.1 of Anaerolineales bacterium. The sequence goes on from JAGOBN010000033.1 coordinate 11,308, forward strand.
GCGGCGTGGCCGTCGGCGGGGCAGTTTGCGTCGGCGCCACCGTCACGACGGGCGTGATCCAGACACTGCCCGCCGGCGTGGAGGGCGCGGGGCTGGTCGGCTCCAGCAGCCGGTCCACAATGATCTGCTGGATGATCTCCGGCTTGACGGGCGCGATGACGATATATTGCCAGGGGGAGTAATCGGCGCTTAACCGCGAACGCACATCCGGCAGCTCCGGGGCGCTCAGGCTGGCCACCCCCAACTGGCCGCTGATAAAAATCAGCCCCAACCCCAGCGGCGCCAGCGCCAGCCACAGCAGATTAGACAGGCGGCGTTGAACGGCGGGGTCAGGACGCGAGATATCCATGGCACCCTATCCTGAGCTAGCGGGCCGTGGGGCGGTGGGCAGGCAGACGGTGAGCAGGCTGCCGATTGGCCCCTGGCTGCCCACCCACACCTGGCCGCCCAGGCGCTCAATAATGGCCTTAACCAAGGCTAACTCCAGGCCGGTGCCTTCGCCCGACGAGCCGGCCTCCACAAATGTCCGTTCGAAGATGTGCGGCAGTTCAGCCTCAGGGACGGCCGCGCCGGTGTCGGCGACGTCCACCCACACCTGGTTGTCATGTTCGCGCGCCGCCAGCCGGATCTCACCGCCCGGCGTGCTGCGCGTGGCGGCCCGGATCAGCAGGCCGTTCAACAGCTGCCGCAGCAGCTCTGGGTCCGCCCGCACTTGCGGCAGCGCCGGCACCGGCTCGACGATAAAGTGCAGGCCTTTTTCGCGGATCAGGCTGAGCGAGCGCAGCTGGCCGACCTCGGCCAGCACTGTGGCCAAATCCACGTCCGCCAGCCGGATATTCTCGCCGCTCTCCACCTGCACCAGCGCCAGCAGACTCTCCATCCACTGCCAGATGCGGTCCCACAGCCGCACCAGCCGCTGGATCAAGTCGCCCGAGCGGCCGGCCTTGGCTTCCGGCACGTCGTTGAGCTCCGCCAGGGCGATAATGGCCTGCGCCAGCGGGAAGCGGATCTTGCCGGCCGCTTCCGTCAGCAGGCTCATGCGCAGGTCATCCAGCCGGCGCAGATGGGTGACATCGCGCAGCACCATCACCCAGCCCGGCCGGCCGTCCGGCTCGGCCAGCGTGGTCAGATTGACCAACTGCACTCCATTGTTGTGCCAGGGGATCTCCAGCATCGTCGGCCGGCGGCCGCCGGCCGACTGCCAATTCCGCAGCAGGGTGGCGAGCGCCGGGGGCAGCAGATTGAAAGCCGGCTGGCCCACCCACATCTCCTTGCCCAACAACCGCGCCCCAGCCGGGTTGACCACGGTCAGGTTGCTGTCGGCGTCGCCGGCGATAATGGCGTCGCCGGTGTGCGCGATCAGCGTCTGCAGCCGGTTGGCCTCCATGGCCAGTTTGGCCTGCAGTTCCTCGCGCTCCAGGCGCAGCCGGCGGTGCGCGGCGGCGCGCTCCACGGCCACCGACAGCTCCCCGATCACCTCCAGCGGCTTGAGCAGATAATCATACGCGCCGTCGGCGCGCATGGCCGAGATGGCCGTCTCCAGCGTGGCCGCGGCCGTGATCACCACCACCTGCACATGCTCGTCAAACTTGCGGACCTCGCGGATGAGTTCCAGCCCGCTCATATTGGGCATCATCAGGTCCGTCACCATGACGGCGAATTGCGCCTGGCCGCGCAGCACTTGCAGGGCATCCAGGCCATCGCGCGCGCTCTCCACGGCGTAACCGCGCCGCTGCAGATGCGTGGCCATCAAGCTGCGAAAAGCGTCGTTGTCGTCCACAACCAAGACTCGCTCACCGGGCATGCTTCAGTCTCCCGTCGGCAGTGGCAATTCCGGCTGATTGACCGGTAGCCGGATTATAAACGTTGTCCCCTGCCCGAGCACGCTCTCCACGCTGATCTCGCCGTGATGGCGGGTGACGATGCCGTAGCTCACCGACAACCCCAGGCCGGTGCCTTCGCCCTCCGGTTTGGTGGTGAAAAACGGATCAAAGATGCGGCGCAGGTTTTCCGGCGCGATGCCCAAACCAGTGTCGTGCACGGTCACGGTGGCCCACTCCGCCGTGGCCTGCAGCGTCAGCCGCAGTTCGCCGCCGTTGGGCATGGCCTGGATGGCGTTCTGGATCAGGTTGATCAGCACCTGCTCGATCTGCTGCGCGTCGTAGGTCAGCAGCACCGCGTACTCGGGCAGCTCCAGATGCGGATGGACATGGCCCTTGCGGACCA
>JAGOBN010000547.1 GCA_017999235.1 Anaerolineales bacterium
CAAAGACGCCGCCCAGCATGAAGGCATTGCCGGTGGCCTCGCCTTGCGTATGGCCGTGGCTGACCGCCCGCGCGCCGGCCGCCAAGACCGCCGGGCTCATCAACTGACCCAGCCTGCCTTGCTTCAGGCCAAAGGCTTTATAAGCTTCCAGGGTCTTGTTCGTCAGACAGGTGACGCTGGGCGCGAGCGTCCCGCAATAGCGCTGGGCGTGCTTGGGTTCGCCGATGCCGACCGCGGCCAGGCGCAGGCCGGCCGCTTGCAGTTCCATTTGATGCCGCTCCAACTGAGCGAGCCACTCCCGGCAAAACATTCAGCCAAAGTGCCGCAGAAAGCTCAAGAGCACCGGGCCGGATTGCCAGACCTGGCTCAACTGATACGGTTGGCCCTGGGCATCCAGCACCTGCACCTCAGGCGCCTGATCTCCGGGCTGTAAACGCTGGGTCATACGGATCTCCTGTGAAGCCGACCTACAGGCCGGCCTGCATCAACTCTTCGATGGTCTGGATCATGGCGTGCGGGGGGGCGTCGACATGCACCCACCCCGGCTGGCGCGGCGCGGCCGCCTCCGCAAACGCCTGCCCGCCCACCACCACGCGCGGCGCCGGCGCCGGAAAACGCCGGAGAACGGCGGTCAAATCCTGGAGGGCGGCGGCCGCCTCCGGCCGCGTGGCCGAGAACAGCAGCAGCCGCGGGCGCAGCGGGACAAGCGCCTCATCCAGCCGCTCGAGCCGCAGGTTGGGGCCGAGATACTTCACATCCCAGCCGCGCCAGCGCAGCATGACCACCAGCATCAGCAGGCCGATCTCATGCCACTCGCCGGGCGCGCCGGCAGCCACGATCAAGCCGGCGCGGGAGGGGGCGCCGGCGGCGGCCGTCATGCTCTGCAGATGGCGCACGCAAAACTGCGTGGCGAAGTGCTCCACGGCCACCGGCAGTTCACCCCGGTGCCAGCGCTCGCCCAACGCCACCAGCGCCGGCCGCACCACGTCCATCAACACCTGATCAATCGGGTACAGGCTGAAGGCCAGGCGCAGGGTCTCGGCCGCCACCTGTTCATCCATCGCCGCCCACGCCTGGAGGCAGCGCTGCGCGAGATTTTCACACGAGACCGGCAGCTGGGCGGCGGCTTCGCGCCGCAGCGTCACCGCCGGATCGTGGCCGGCCGTCCGCAATTCGGATAAGTGCTGGGCGGCGCGGCTGATGCTGAGCCCCGTGTCCAATTGCGCCTTAAGCCAGCGCAGCGTGCGGATGTCGTATTCGGAGTAGAGCCGGTAGCCTTGCGTCCCGCGCTGCGGCGCCGGCAGCCCATAACGCCGCTCCCAGGCGCGCAGCGTCACCGGCGAGACCCCCACCAAGTGGGACACGGCCTTGACATTGTATTTGGGCGCCTGATCGCCGTCTTCCGGGCGCGGTGCGGCCGCCGTCACAGAGTCTTCCATCCCGCCTGCTTTCTCACTCGCCGGACCCGCCCGTTTGAGCCGGCCTGTAGGCGTCATTGATTACCATGTGAAAACTATAACATCTTGTACAACATTTTGACCACAATCTGTACAATGTTTGGGCAAAAGAAAAGAGCCGCGACGCTGGCAGGCGCCGCGGCCCTCGGAGGGCGACCGGCCAGCGGGGCCGGCTCAACTGTTGAGGGTGCGCCGGACATTGAGGAGGGCTTCCCCCAGCGTCTCGCCCAAGAACACGCCGGGGGTGGCCTCCCGCAGGGCCGGCTTCTGGTTGAAGATGCGGCCGCCAAAACCAAATTTGGGGCGCGGGCGCATATTGGCCAAGCCATTGAAGACCACGGTCAATTCGCGCGCCGCCAGCTCTGAGCCGGCCGACAAACAAATCAGGTTGGGGCGTTCAAAGCGCGCGTACTCCACCAAATCGCCGGCGTGCACGTCCTGGCCCAGGAACTCCACCCGATAGCCCTCCCGGCGCAGCAGCAGGGCCAGGATCAGGCTGGCGATATCGTGCAGCTCGTGCGGCGCGCAGCCCACCAGAATGCGGGCCGCGCTGCGCGGCAGCGGCTGGGCCTGAAAGAGCGCCATGAGCCGGCCGCGCAAAAAGTTGCTGGCGAAGTGCTCGGTGGTGATGCGGATGCGGCCTTGGCTCCAGGCGTCGCCGATGGACACCAGACACGGCGCCATCACCTCCAGGCAGATGGTTTTGATGTCATAGACGGCATGCGCCTCGGCCAGGACCGCCGCGGCCGTGTTTTCCGAGTGGGCGACCAGCGCCGTATACAACTGCATCGCATAGTCGGCCGGGGGCAGAGCCTGGCTGGGCGCCGGCCCGGCCGGCGGCAGCGCCGGCGCCGTCTCCGGCCAGGTTCCCGTGCGCCGCAGTTCGGCCAGTTCCGTCGCCGCCGTGCTGATCGGCAGGCCGCTGTCAACGCGGCCCTTAAGCCAGCGCAGCACCGCCACATCCCGCTCCGAGTACAGGCGGTAGTTGCTGCGCGTCCGATGCGGCTCCAGCAATTTATAGCGCCGCTCCCACGCGCGCAGCGTCACCGGCCGAATCCCGGTTTCCGAGCAGACCGCTTTGATGTTGTACTTTGGAGCGTCGGGCAGTTCGCCGATGTTGGCCCCCGCGACCACAAACGCAGACTCAGACATAGGCAACCTTTGGCAGAGTGGGCTTCCGGACAGCTCAATTATACAACAAGGTGTTTTGTCAAGGCCATTGTACAAGCTTGCCCCGGGGGCGCTAATTGACAACCATTATCAATACGGCTAGGATGTGTTTTGTATTGACATTCGTTTTCAATAAAACCCATGCCTTTTCAACCCGCCCTGCCAATCCCGCACACCTGGTTGGACCAACTGCACGCCAACGGCTACCGCGTCACCGCGCCGCGCCGGGCGGTGGTGGAGATTATGGCCACGCATCAGCGGGCGCTCAACCCCTACCAGGTTTTTGATTTGGCGCGCCGGCGCTATCCGGCGCTGGGGCTGGTGACGGTCTACCGCACCCTGGAAAAGCTGGAGGCGCTGGGTCTGATTGAGCGCGTGCATCAACCGCACGGCTGTCACGCGTATCTGCCGGCCGCCATCGGGCATCAACATCTGCTGTTGTGCGCGGGCTGCGGCCAGGCCGAGTACTTCAGCGGCGACGACTTGGAAACGCTCATCGCCGGGATCGCCGCCCGCACCGGCTTCCACATCAATGAACACTGGCTGCAGCTGTTTGGGATGTGCCGGGCATGTCAGCACGCCCAGCCGTAAGGCCTGGCCCAGGAGCCGCCATGTTGTGGAGTTTTCGTCTGATCCTGGGCGTGAGCCTGGCCGCCGTCAGCCTGGCGGCCTGTCAAGCCGCCCCGACCCCCGGCCCCGCGCCTGCCTCCCCGCCGCGCGTCGTCGCCACGTTTAGCGTGCTCGGCGATCTGGTCCAGCGCGTAGCCGGCGGCCGGGTCGCGCTGACCATCCTGGTCGGCCCGGACAGCGACACGCACAGCTATGAACCGACGCCCGGCGACACCCGCGCACTGGCCGACGCGCAAGTGATCTTCGCCAACGGCGCGGGTTTTGAGCCGTGGCTGGCCGGCCTGGTCACGGCCGCGCGCACCGCGCCGCCGCCCATCCTGGTGACAGACGGGCTGGCGCTGTTGTCGGCCGGCCCGGACGAGGTTGAT
>JAGOBN010000548.1 GCA_017999235.1 Anaerolineales bacterium
CAGGAATACCTGCTGGTGCGCCTGCGCGTCACCAGCGCGCACGCCGACGCGCAGCCCCATCCCATTGCGGCTTCCGATTTCCGGATCACGGGCAGCCGCCTTAATTTGAATCTGCCGGACGCGGCCGTGCCGCCCGAGCCGGAACTGGCCGGCGAACTGCGGCGCGGCGAGCGCACTGAAGGCTGGGGCGTGTACTTGATCGCCGCCGACGAGCAGCAGTTGATGCTGGCCTACGACGCGTTGAGCGAAATCAGCGATGCGCCCCTGCGCTTTATCGCCCTGGAGGCCGGCGCCAGCCTGAGCGCCGATCCCGCCCTGGAGGCGATTGATCCCACCCGGCTGGGCGCCGATCCGCGCGAGCCGGCGCCGGCGCTGCGCGCCACGGTGGTGACCGAGGACTGGGAGATCACGGTCCTGGAGGTCCGGCGCGGCCAAGCGGCCTGGGACTTGATTGTGGCCGCCAACCCCTACAACGACCCGCCCGCCGCCGGCCGGGAGTATCTGGCCGTGCGCGTGCGCGCGCGCTCCATCCGGCCGGGCGAGGACCCGGCTTGGATTACGGACTCGGCCTTTGCCGTCTGGTCCGGCGCGGACGCGGAGGTGGAAAACCCCTCCGTGGTGGCGCCGGAGCCCGAGCTCAACGCCACCCTCTTCGCCGGCGGTGAAGCCACCGGCTGGGTGGTCGTCCAGGCCGCCGTCGGGGACGCCGGCGCGCGCCTCCGGTTTAAGCCCTGGCTCACCCCAGACGACTACGACACGCGCTACTTTATCCTCAATCCGTAGGAGTTCGGGATGACCATTCCGTGGCAGGGCGCCACCGCCCTTTTGACCGGCGGCTCACAAGGCCTCGGCCCGCACTTGGCGCGCGCGCTGGTGGAACGCGGCGTCAACGTGGCGCTGGCGGCGCGCTCGGCCGACAAACTGCGCGCCGTGGCCGCCGATTTGGCCGGGCGCGGCGGGCGCGTGGTGGCGCTGGCCGCCGATGTCACCGGCGCCGCCGACCGCGAGCGCCTGGTAAGCGCGGCCGAAGCCGCCCTGGGGCCGCTGGACCTGCTGATCAACAACGCCGGCGTCGAGATCAACGGCCGGTTCGCGGACAAACCGCCGGCCGAGATCGATCAGATCATCGCCACCAACGTCAGCGCGCCTCTGCAGCTCACGCGCTTGGTGCTGCCCGGCCTGCTGGCGCGCCGGCGCGGCCACATCATCACCGTGGCCTCCATCGCCGGCAAAATGGGCACGCCGTTTGGCTCTGTCTATGGCGCCAGCAAAGCCGCCCTGTTGGCCTGGAATTGGGCGCTGCGCGTGGAGCTGGAAGGCACCGGCGTCAGCGCCACCGCGCTCACGCCCGGCTTCGTCACCGACACCGGCCTGTTCGCGTATCACCAGACGCCGGCGCATCCCATGCTGGGCACCAGCACCCCCGCCGATGTGGTGCGCGGCCTGGTGCGGGCCGTGGAGCATAACCCGGTGGAAGTGGTGGTGGCCGCCCGCCCCTTCTGGCTCTTCCAAACCCTCAATATTTTCTCGCCCCGCCTGGTGATGCGGCTCAATCAGCTTACCGGCGTGCGGGCCTTCTTGCAGAAAATTTACGCCAAAGAGTAACGCATGGCCGAGAAGCGCATCTACCTTGACGATATCCCGCTCAGCACGGCCTGGGAGCGGCTGATCCAGGCGCTGACGCCGGCCGGCCGGTGGGCGCCCCTGGAAGGCGAAGACGTGCCGCTGGACCGCGCCTTGGGGCGCGTGACGGCGGCGCCGGTCTGGGCGCGCCTCTCGGCCCCCCACTACCACGCCTCCGCCATGGACGGCTACGCGGTGCGCGCCGCCGACACGGCCGCCGCTTCAGACAACCGCCCGCTGCGCCTGGAACTTGGCGTGCAGGGGCCGGCCAAATACGTGGATACCGGCGACCCACTGCCGGCCTGGGCGGACGCGGTGGTGCCGATTGAGAACGCCCAGGTGCTGGGCAACGGTGACGCGCGGGGCGCGGCGCCTCACCCGCCGGCTCTGCCGCCCGGCATCGAGATCCGCGCCGCGGTGGCGCCGCGCCAGCATGTGCGCCTGATGGGCGAAGACATGGTGGCCACCGAACTGGTCCTGCCGGCCAACCACACCCTGCGCCCGGTGGATCTGGGCGCCATTGCCGGCTGCGGGCATAGCACGGTGCAGGTGCGCCGCAAGCCGCGCGTGGCCGTCATCCCCACCGGCACCGAACTGGTGCCGGTCGGCGCCGAGGTGCGCGCCGGCGACATCATCGAGTACAACTCGCTGGTGCTGGCCGCGCAGGTGGAGCAGTGGGGCGGCGCCGCCACCCGTTACCCGATCGTGCCGGATGATTTCGAGCGCATCAAGGCCACGGTGGCCACCGCCGCCGCCACGCATGATCTGGTGCTGCTCAACGCCGGCTCGTCGGCCGGCTCGGAGGATTTTTCCGCGCAGGTGGTGGAGGCGCTCGGCACCCTGCTGGTCCACGGCATCGCCGTGCGGCCGGGGCATCCCGTGATCATCGGCACGGTGGCGCGCGCCGCGCACCTGACCCCCGTCATCGGCATCCCCGGCTATCCCGTCAGCGCGGCCCTGACCGGCGAGATTTTTGTCCAGCCGCTGTTAGCCAAATGGCGCGGCCAGGTCCCGGAGCCGGCGCCCACCTTGCCGGCGGTGATGACGCGCAAGGCGCTCTCCCCGCTGGGTGACGACGAATACATGCGCGTCACGGTGGGCCAGGTGGGGGACCGGGTGGTGGCCACGCCGCTGGCGCGCGGCGCCGGCGTGATCACGTCCCTGGTGCGCGCCGACGGCCTGGTGCTCATCCCGCGCCACAGCGAGGGCCTCAACGCCGGCGATCCGGTGACCGTCCAACTCTACCGCCATCCGGCCGCCATCGCGCGCACCATCGTCCATATCGGCTCGCACGATCTGGCGCTGGATCTGCTCGCGCAATTCCTGGCCGAGCGCGGCTCCGGCCTGTCCTCGGCCAACGTGGGCAGCCAGGGCGGGCTGGTGGCGCTGCGGCGCGGGGAGGCGCATCTGGCCGGCAGCCACTTGCTGGACCCCGCCACCGGCGACTACAACGTCAGCTATGTGCGGCGCTATCTGCCCGACATGCCCGTGGTGCTGGTGACGCTGGTCGGCCGGGAACAAGGCTTGATCGTGCCGGCCGGCAATCCCAAGCGCCTGCGGACCCTGGCGGACTTGGGCCAGCCGGGCGTGCGCTTTGTCAACCGCCAGCGCGGCGCCGGCACGCGCGTGCTGCTGGATTACGAGCTGGCAAAGATCAGCCTGCGGGCGGAGGAGATCGCGGGTTACGACTTTGAGGAGTACACGCATCTGGCGGTGGCCGCGGCCGTGGCCTCCGGCGCCGCTGACTGCGGCCTGGGGATTGCGGCGGCCGCACGCGCGCTCAGCCTGGAGTTTGAGCCGCTGTTCCGCGAACGCTATGATCTGGTGATCCCCCGCGCTTACTATGAGAGCGCCCAGCTGCGGCCGCTGCTGAACGTGCTGGAGGACGCGCGCTTCCGCGAGCAGGTGGCAGCCCTGCCCGGCTATGACGTGCGCCACATGGGCGTCATCGCGGCGGAAATTGGATGAGACCCGGCAGCGCGGAGGCGGCGGATGGC
>JAGOBN010000549.1 GCA_017999235.1 Anaerolineales bacterium
CCTCTACGGCCTGCACATGGCGCGGGCGTCGTATGAAGGTCTGCGCCGGCTGCGTCCGGACGAGCGCTCCTTCACGCTGACGCGCTCCGCGTACGCGGGCATTCAACGCTGGGCGGCCTGCTGGATGGGCGACAACAGCTCCTGGTGGGAGCATCTGGAGCTGGCGCTGCCGCAGTTGTTTGGCATGGGCCTGTCCGGGGTGCCGTATGTGGGCGTGGATATCGGCGGCTTTGGGGACCATTGCACCGGCGAGCTGTTGGCGCGCTGGATCCAGCTGGGCGCGCTGCTGCCGTTTTGCCGCAACCATGCTTCGGCCGGCACCGCCCGGCAGGAGCCGTGGGTGTTTGGGCCGCAGGTGGAGGCCATCTACCGCGACTATCTCTCGCTGCGCTATCGCCTGCTGCCGTACTTGTATTCGCTCTTCTGGGACGCGCACCGCGCCGGCGCGCCGATCCTGCGGCCGCTGGTCTACCACTACCCGGATGATCCGGCGGCCGCCCATATTCAGGATCAGGCGCTGTTGGGGCCGGCGCTGTTGGCGGCGCCCATCCTGCGGCCGGGGCAGACGGCGAGGGCCGTCTATCTGCCGGAGGGGGAGTGGTTCGATTGGTACACCGGCGCGCGGCACGCCGGCGGGCGGCATATCCTGGCGGATGCCCCGCTGGAGCGCATGCCGCTGTATGCGCGGGCCGGAAGCCTGATCCCCCTGGCGCCGGTCGGGCGCTCGGCCGGCCGCCCCGCCGCCGGGCCGTTGACCCTGCGCGTCTTTCCGGGCGCGGGCGAATTCAGCTTATATGAGGACGATGGCGCGAGCTTCGCCTACGAGCGCGGCGACTATTGCGTGACGCAGTTTGTGGTGCGGCCGGCCGGGGAGGGCTGGCGCTTGAGCTGGAGCCGCGCGGGGCGGTTTGCGCCGCCCACGCGTCCGCTGCTGATCCAGTTGACGGGCCTGGGCAATCTGAGCGTCACCGATGACGGCCAGCCCCACACGCTAACCCTCTGATTACCCGAAGCGGCCGGTGATGTAGTCGTTGGTGCGCTGGTCTTTGGGGTTGAGGAACAGCGCCTGGCCGGCGCCCACTTCCACCAGTTCGCCTTGCAGGAAGAACGCGGCCAGGTCCGCGAGGCGCGCCGCCTGCTGCACCGAGTGCGGCACGATCACCACGGTATAGTCGGCCTTGAGCGCCTGCAAGGAAGTCTCCACCTTGGAGGTCGAGATCGGGTCCAGGCCGGAGGTCGGCTCATCGAGCAGGATCACCTCCGGCTCCAGCGCCAGCACGCGCGCCAGGCACAGGCGCTGCTGTTGGCCGCCGGAGAGCGCGGCGGCCGGCGCGTCCAGCCGGTCGTGAACTTCGTCCCACAAGGCCGCCGCGCGCAAAGACTTCTCCAGCGCCCACTCCTGCTGGGCGCGGTCGCGCTGCCCCGCCAGGCTCAGCCCGTAGGTCACATTCTGCCGGATACTCATTGGCAGCGGCACCGGCTGGGCGAAGACCATGCCCACCCGCCGGCGCAGCGCCGAGGCCTCCAGGGCCGTGATCGGCTGGCCGTCCAGCGTGATCAGGCCGGAGACCCGCACCCCATCCACCAGATCATTCAACCGATTGAGGGCGCGCAGCAGCGTGCTCTTGCCGCCGCCGGCCGGGCCAAACAGCACCGTGATCTGATTGGGCGGGATGGACAGCGAGATATCGCGCAGGGATTCCGTCCCGTCGCGATACTGGACCGCCAGGTGTTCGATGACGATCTTGGGGGCGGCCGGTGTCACCATTGGCGCTGCGCCCGCGCCCGCGCCCGGATCACGGTGGCGATCACGTTCATGGACAGCACGAAAACCAGCAGGACCAGGGCGGTGCCGTATTGGATCTGAAGCGGCATGCCCGGCACCTGGGTGGAGATCACAAACAAGTGGTAGGGCAGGGCCATGGTGGCGTCAAAGACCGAGCCCGGCAGTCGCGGCAGGAAAAATGCCGCGGCCGTGAACAGGATCGGCGCGGTCTCGCCGGCGGCGCGCTCCAGGCCCAGGATGACGCCGGTGAGGATGCCCGGCAGGGCCTGCGGCAGCACGATCCGGCGGATGGTCTGCCATTTGGTGCCGCCCAGGCTGATGCTCACCACCCGGAAGCTCTGCGGCACGGCGCGCAGGGCTTCCTCGGCGGTGGAGATGATGACGGGCAAAGTCATGATGGACAGCGTCAGACAGCCGGCCAGAACGGACGTGCCGAAGCCCAGAAAGAGCACGAACAGGCCCAGGCCGAACAAGCCGTAAACCACGGATGGGATGCCGGCCAGGTTGATGATGGCCAGGCGGATGCCGCGGGTGAGGGCGTTGTCTTTGGCGTACTCGGAGAGATAGATGGCGGCCGCGATGCCCAGCGGCACCGCGATCAGCCCGGTGCCCACGGTGAGCCACAGCGTGCCGACGATGGCCGGCCACAAGCCGCCGGCCCGCATGCCGTCAGAGGGCATGGCGGACAGGAACTCCCAGGAGACGGCCGGCCAGCCGATCCAGGCGATGTAGCCGACGATCAGCACAATCGGCGCCGTGGCCGTCAAGGTGGCCAGGGACAAGACCGTAAACGCGAGACGTTGGGTGAGTTGGCGGGACATGGTCAGGAAAGCAGGCGCTCCGAGCGTTTGCGTTGCCGGAAGACCACGGCGCTGGCGGCCAGGTTGACCAGAAACGAGATCACGAACAAGACGATGCCGATGGTGAAGAGCACGTGGTAGTGCGGGCTGCCGTTGGCCACCTCGCCCATCTCCGCCGCGATCGTGGCCGTCAGCGTGCGGACCGGCAGGAACAGATCGCCCAGGCCGGCCGGCAGACGGGCGGCGTTGCCGGTGACCATCATCACGGTCATGGTCTCGCCGATGGCGCGCCCGACCCCGAGCATGATGGCGGTTAGCACGCCGGAGCGGGCCGCCGGCACGGTCACCCGCCAGATGGTCTGCCATTTGGTGGCGCCCAGGGCCAGGGCCGCGTCGCGGTAGCTCTTGGGGACGGCGTCCAGGGCGTCCTCGGCCACGGAGACGAGCGTGGGCAGGGCCATGCCGGCCAGCAGCAGCGAGCCGGTGAAGGCCGTCAGGCCAGTGGGGACGTTGAAGGTGGTGCGGACCAGCGGGGCCAGCGTCAGCATTCCCAGGAACCCCAGCACCACCGACGGCAGGCCGCCCAGGATCTCCACCAGCGGCTTCAGGATCTCGCGCAGCCAGCGGGGCGCGATCTCGGCGATGAAGACGGCGGTGGCCAGGCCGCACGGGACGGCGATGAGCGCGGCGCCGAGAGTGACGATGAGCGAGCCGCCGATCAGCGGCAGCAGGCCAAAATGTCCCTCAATGGGATACCAGCGTGGGCCGAAGAGCTCCGGCAGGGCCACCTCGCCGAACGCCGGCAGGCCTTCGCGCAGCAGAAAGAGCAAAATCAAGATGACGAACAAGACGGCGGAGTAGCCGGAGGCCCGGATCAGGGATTCGATGATGAGTTCCGGCCAGCGCCGGGCGGACGGCGCCGGCGCGGGCGCCGGCGGGGAGCCAAGGAGCGAAGCGGTCATTTGGGTTGAATGGGCACAAAGCCGAGACGGGCCACGATG
>JAGOBN010000550.1 GCA_017999235.1 Anaerolineales bacterium
GGCCGGCCCGGGCGGTGAAACTAGCCATGCGGCGCGGCCTCCCGCCGGCGAAAGCCCAGAATCGCCAGCGCCCGCTGGATTTCCGGGCTGTTGGTGTAGGTGTCCACACCAGCCGGCTTAAATGGTTTTCAATCATGATCATCGAGCAGCCTTTGTCGATGCCGTACAGGGCCGAGCTGTACCAGGGCGGCGCAACGTCCAGGTTGTAGGCGTCAAAGAAGCCGTACCGGCCCCAGGTTTGGGGATGGTCACGGTAGAGATGCAGGAGCATCTCGGCCGTCAGGTCGGGGACAAAGGGCAGGGACGCCAGCGCCCCGTAGATCGACACGGTGCCGTTGTGCCTGGGCGGATGCAGGCTGGGCGCGCTGCCGGAGACATCGTAGCCCCACGGGCTGTCGCCGGCGCTCAGCCCCCAGCTGTGGGCGGCATAAGTCCGGTGCGCGCCGGCCTGGTCCAGACAGAACTGGCGGTTGGCCAGGATGGCGCGGCGGGTGTTCTCGAACCAGTCCAGGCCGTCCGGGTCCAGATATCGGCCGGCGTCCAGCCAGGCTTCGCTGAACTGATACGCGAACAAGTTGCCGCCCGGATTGACGATGACCTGGTGGCCGGCGTATTCGCGGACGTCGCGGGGAAAACCGCGGTACAGCGCCACGGCCACGGCCGGCGCCACCCGGCCGGCGGCCTGCAGGTACATCATCTTCTGCTCAGCCGCCATGTCCCATTGATGGATATAGCCCGGCTCGCCGGTCACATAATCGCCTTGGCGGTCCGGGTTGTAGGCCATGCGGAACAGCAGGCGGCCCTCCGTCTCAAAGATGATGAAGTTCCAGTCCACGCGCTCCAGCAGGTCCCGCGCCAGCTGCTGGATCTCGGCGTCGGCGAAGTAGGCGGCCGCGGTGATGACGCCGTTCAGGCACAGCGCGGTGTCAATGGTGGAGTACTCGCAGCGGCCGAGGCGGGCGGCCGTGTCCATCTCCAGGAAGTGGGCGAAGAAGCCGCGGTGATGGGCGGCGCGGTCCCGCAGCGTGCGGAACGTCCCGCGGGTGATCTCGGCCGCCCGGTCCCGGCTGAGATAACCCCGCTCGGCGGCGATCACCCAGGCGGTCAGCGCAAATCCCACGGCGGCAATGGACGAGGTGCGCGCGTTTTGGGTGGTGTCCACCGCCAGGCCAAAACCCGGGCTGCCGGGGCGCAGGTTGGTGTAATCCAGGAAGAAGTTGACGGAGCCCCGGAGTTCTTGCTGCAAGAGCGTGGCGATGTCCATACGGCCTCGGTTAAGGAGTCACAGCCGCCGGATCACCGATGATTCGCGCTGGATCAAGCGGGTGGGGATGCGGCGGGATTGAAAGGGGCGGCCGCTCTCCAAAAACTCAATCAGCTGCGTGGCGGCCAGCGAGCCCCACAGAAACCGGGAGGTGCCCACGGTCGTCAGGGTGGGCCGCATGTACTGGGCGATCAAGATGTCGTCAAAGCCGGCCACCGCCACCTCGGCCGGCACCCGCACCCCGGCCGCCTGGAGGCCCTTGATCAGGCCGATGGCCATCTGGTCGTTGGCGCAGAAGACGGCTTCGGGCAGGGCGCGGGTTTCGAGCAGCTCGCGGGCCGCCGCCACCCCCGCCTCCTCGGTGAAATTTCCGGAGTAGCACGGGACGGCGAGGCCGTGCTGGTCCGCCCGGTCCAGAAAGGCCTGCTGGCGTTCCTGGTTGTCGAACGAGTCCGCCGCGCCGGAGACAAAGGCGATCCGGCGGGCGCCCTGCCGGTACAAGTGGTCGAAGACTTCCTGGACGCCGGGCGGGTTGTCGAGCAGCAGCGGAAACAGGTAGTCCACGTCCAGCCGGCGGTCGAGCGCCACGATCGGGAAGCGCTTGGAGGCCAGCCGGGTCAGGATGTCGCTGCCGATTTTGGCGTCGAAGACGATGGCGCCGTCCACCTGCCGCTGGGTCAGGATCTTCCGCAGGGCGCGGCTTTCCGGGCAGACCAGCAGTTCATAGTCGGTTTTGAGGACCGCATCGTGAATGCCTTCCAGGATCTCCTCGTAAAACGAGCCGCTGAAGCGGGTGATGAAGACGCCCAGGGTCAAGGTCTTGCGCTTCTTGAGATGCCGGGCGAAGGCGTTGGGATGGTAGTTGAGCTCTTCGGCCGCCGCCAGGACGCGCTGGCGGGTGGCCGGCGCCAGCGTGCCGGTGTGGTTGAGTGCGTAGGAGGCGGAGGCCAGGCTGACCTTGGCGCGCCGGGCCACGTCTTTCAGGGTGGTCATGTCACTTCCGTTCAGTCGTGCGCGGTGATCTGCAGGCGCGCCAGGCCGGCCTGCAGGTAGGGGTTGGGCTTGAGCAGGGCATGCACAAAACCGTTCGCGTGATTGGCCAGCATCAGCAGGCTGACGCCCTTATCAATGCCGATCACGCTCTGGGCGTACCAGTCCCGGTCGAGGTTGTAGGCGGCCTGGAAGCCGTAAGGGCCTTTGAGCGGTGCCAGCGTGTAATAGTTTCGCAAGGCGCGCTCGGCGGCCTCCGGCACAAAGATGAGCGAGCCGATCGCGGCATAGGGCGGGATCGTGTCGTCGATAAAGTGGGCGCGGTTGTCGTAGCCCGAGGGCGGCGCGCCGTAGCGGCCGTTGTAGCCGTCCGGGCCGTCGCTGGCCGAGAGGCCCCAGGCCGCCGGCCCCAGCGTTTTGTACTTCCGCTCCATGGCGGCGGCGAAATCCACCTGAGCCTGGGAGGCCGCCACCGAGTTGTCGAACCAGTTGACGCCCTCGCGATCGGTGTAGCCCCGGAAGTCGATCCAGGCGTGGCTGTACTGATGCGTGAACAGCGCGCCGAACCAGGAGTGGATGAAGGGCTGACCGTCGCCAAAGCGGGCCGTGTGCCGGGTGAAGGTGTAATAGGGCCGCTCGTCCACCGGGTGGGTCTCCGAGCCGGCCGCTAGGACGTACAGCATCAACTGCTCGGCGTAGAAGTCCCAATAGCCTTCAAAGCCCCGGCCCTTCTCCGGCCGGTAGGCCATGTAGAACATCTGCCGGTCGGCATCCAGAAACCAGGGCCAATTCACGCCGGCGTAGATCCGCCGGGCCTTCTCCCCGATCTCGCCGCCGAAATACTGGCCGGCCGAGAGCACGCCCATCAGCAGGAGGGCGGTGTCGATGCTGGAGACCTCGCTGCCCCAGGCCCGCTCCCCGGTCTGCATATCCAGAAAGTGGTAGTAGAAGCCTTCCGTGCGGTCCAGGGCCAGCAGGGTGTCCAGGGTGCCGTTCACACGCGCGTAGCCCTCGGCCTCGGTGATGTATCCCCGGTCGATGCCGATCAGATAGGCGGTCAGGCCGAAGCCCACGGCCGCGATGCTGGCGATGCCGTCCGACCCGGGATAGCGGTCCCGCACCAGGCCGAAGCCGGCGCTGGCCGGGTCGGTGTTGGCCTGCTCCCAGAAGAAATCAAACGCGCCCCGCATCTCAAATGCGCTGATCTCGTCCAGCGAGGCCGGCTGGGCGGTGGCGGTCGGCGGCGGGGTGGCGGTCGGCGCGGCGGTGGCCGTGGGGGCGGCGGTGGCCGACGCCGTGGGGCGGGGCGGGAGCGG
>JAGOBN010000551.1 GCA_017999235.1 Anaerolineales bacterium
TCGACTTCCAGGCCGCCGAAGGTGAGCTTGTACGCGATCTCCTCCGGGGAGAGCGTGATATCGACGAAATCTTTGAGCCAACTGAGCGGTATTTTCATAAGAGTTAGTGGTTAGCGGCGGGCGGTTAGTGGCCGGCGCGCCGGCCACTGTCCACTGCCCACTCGCCGCTTTAGAATTGTTCCAGAAAGCGCAGATCGTTCTGCAGGAAATAGCGGATGTCCGTGAGGCCGTGCATCAGCATGACCACGCGCTGGGGTCCCATGCCAAAGGCGAAGCCGGAGTAGACGCGCGGATCATAGCCGCCGTACTCCAGCACGGTGGGATGGACCATGCCGCAGCCCAGAATCTCCAGCCAGCCGCTGTGCTTGCAGACCGGGCAGCCCTGGCCCCCGCACACAAAGCACTCCATATCCATTTCCGCCGAGGGTTCGGTGAACGGGAAGTGGTCGGCGCGGAAGCGGGTGCGCACGTTCTGCCCGAACAGCCGGCGCGCCATATCGGAGAGCGTGCCTTTCAGGTCGGTCAGGCGGATATCGCGGCCCACCGCCAGGCCTTCAATCTGCCAGAACTGGATCTCCGAGCGGTGCGTGATCTGCTCGTAGCGGTAACACTGCCCGGGCAGGATCACGCGGATCGGCTCCGGCTCGGCGCCGGCGCGCGCATACTCGCGCATGGCGTGGACCTGGCCGGGTGAGGTGTGCGTGCGCAGAATGACGCCGGGCGTGGTGGTGTGGAAGGTGTCCCACATATCGCGTGCCGGATGGTGCGGGGGCATGTTGAGATACGTGAAGTTGTAGTCGTCCAGCTCCACATCCCGGGCGCGGTAGATCTGGAAGCCCATCTCGGCGAAGACCGCGTACAGCCGGCGCAGGCCCTGGGTGGCGGGATGCAGGCGGCCGCGCGGCGCCGGCCGGCCGGGCAGGGTCACGTCCACGGCGCCCTGGGTCATGGCGCGCTCCATCTCGGCCTGGCGCAGGGCTTCGGCTTGGGCGGTGTAAGCGGCTTCCAGGGCGCGCTTGACCTCGTTGCCGCGTTTGCCCACGGCCGGCCGCTCGGCCGCCGAGAGCTGGCCCAGGCCGCCCAGCACCACGGCCAGGGGCGCGTTGCGGCCCAGATGTTTGACGCGCCACTGATCCAGCGCGGCGGGGTCGGCCGCGGCCGCCAGGCTGGCCAGGGCCTCACGTTCGAGGGCGTTGAGTTGTTCGAGCATAGAACCTCCGGAAACCGACGACGGACGACCGTGAAAATAAAACTCCCGCCCCAGTTGGGACGGGAGTCAGCTAGGACTCGCGTGGTACCACCCAATTTGGCGCCGCCGGCCCGCCGGACCAACGCCCTCCGTAAGCCGACGATCATCGGCTGTCCCCGCTAACGGTGGGCTTCCGGTTCAAGCTAGTACGCGGCCGGCACAAAACGCCGGCCCAGCGATTCACCTGAACGGCTCGGGAGAGAACTTCGGCGGGGTTCTGCCGGGGCCGGCTCACAGTCTAGGCCGGCCCTCCCTGGGCGGTTCCGCCCGCGTACTTTTCTCCGTCACAGCCTGTAATTTATGTATCAATGATTATCAACGGAACCGCCGGCCTGTCAACCCATAGGAAAGGGGATTGGCCGCCGAGCCACGGAGACACAGAGTATTCCTCCGTGGCTCTGTGGCTAACCGCACGAATCTTGTGGTTTGGCGTTAGAATTCATTCCATGCCGATCACCGAACCCACCCGCGACCGCCTAATCCGCCCGGACGAGATCGAAACCCAGCCGCGCCCCCTGCGCCGGCCGGACTGGATCAAGGTGCGCGCGCCCGGCGGCGAGACCTATGAACGCCTGCGCGAGCTGATGCGCTCGAAGACCCTGCACACGGTCTGCGAAGAAGCCATGTGTCCCAACATGGGCGAGTGCTGGGGCTCCGGCACCGCCACCTTCTTGATGATGGGCGATGTCTGCACGCGCACCTGCGGCTTCTGTGATATCAAGCACGGCCGGCCCTCCCCGCTGGATTTCGCCGAGCCGGAGCGCGTGGCCCAGGCCGTCAAATCCATGCAGCTGCGCCACGCCGTCATCACCAGCGTCAACCGCGACGAGCGCAAGGACGGCGGCGCCCCGATCTTTGCCATGGTTATCCGCCGCATCCGCGAGCTGCAGCCGGGCTGTTCGATCGAGGTGCTGATCCCGGATTTCAAGGGCAGCCGGGAGGCGCTGCAGATTGTGATGGAGGCCCGGCCGGAGATCCTCAACCACAACGTGGAGACCGTGCCGCGGCTGTTCAAAAAGGTCCAGCCGCAGGACAACTACGCGTGGACCCAGGCCACGCTCTCCAACGCCAAGCAGCTGGACCCGGAGGTGCTCACCAAGAGCGGCCTGATGCTGGGCCTGGGCGAGACGCTGGACGAGGTCAAGGCCGTCATCACCGATCTGCGTTCGTGGGGCGTGGATATCCTGACCATCGGCCAGTACCTCCAGCCGTCGCGCAAACACCTGCCGATTGAGCGCTACTACACGCCGGCCGAATTCCAGGAGCTCAAGGATTTTGCGCTGGGCCTGGGTTTCAAGTGGGCGGAGTGCGGGCCGCTGGTGCGCTCGTCGTACCACGCCGATGAGCAGGTGCGCGTGTTGAGCGCGGTGCACCGCCAACTGTACGGCCCGCCGCCGGCGGCCTGATCTGAAATGAAAACCGCCGGGCGGCAGGCCCGGCGGTTTTTTTTATTTGAGCGGGCGCGCTTACTTGCTCACCAAATTGAGCGTGCCGAGGCCCATGTCCAAGTCGATCCGCAGCAAGGGGCCGGCGCCGGAGAGCCGGTAGGTATCGCCGCTGGTGTTCCAGGTGCCTTCGGTCTTCACCGACGTCACCGCGCCGGACTTGGTGATCTCGGTCTGCGTGCCGGGCGGCACCACAATGGTCAGCGTGCAGACGCCGGCCCGCACGGTGACGCGCGCGTCGCGCTGCAAGGCGCCGGTGAAATCCAAAGTGTACGTGCCGGCGCCGCCTTCGAAGATCATCTCCGTGAAATTGGCGTTGGCCAGGCCGGTCAGGGTGACGGTCGAGGCGCCGGTGCTGTACTTCAACAGCGTCATCTCTTCCGGGTTGGCCGCGTCAAACGTGACGGCGTTGGTGCTGGCGCCGTCGTTGAACTCCAGCCGGCGCAGGCTCAGGCCGCTCAAATCGGCCTCGCCTTCATAGGCGCCGGCGTTCACCGTCAGCTCCAGCGGCATGTCGCCCAGCTGGATATCCCACTTGTTAACCAGGTCGCCGGAAGGGATGTTGAGCTGATCCTTGGCGGAGCCTTGCTCAATCGTCACGGCCGCGCCGTCCCGCTTGATCTCGGGCTTCCACTCGGCCACGTTGTACTCCACCTGGCCGGACACCAGACCGTCCGCGCCGCCGGCCAGCGTGAGGTTGCCGGCGCCCACGTTGAGCGTGACCTGCGCCACCTCGGCGTCGGGCCGGGGCTCGGAAATGGTCAGGGTCTCCAGCGGGCCAGGGGTGATCTGGGAGATCGGCAGATTGAGGTTGGGCAGATTGGGGCCGCAGGCCAGGGCGGCCAGGGCTAAACTGAGGATGACGGCTAACGG
>JAGOBN010000552.1 GCA_017999235.1 Anaerolineales bacterium
CCACCCAGCCCAACGCCTTCGCCGCGCCGATCTTATTCTTTATCCTCAGCGCCGAGGTCATGGTCACGCTGCCGACCGCGCGCGGTCTGGCCTGGATCGGCGCTTTCCTCGCCATCACGTATTTCAACGCCGCGCTGCTCAGCGATCCCCTGAACGCCCTGGTATTCGCGCTGCCCTACGCCGGCGGTTTCTTGTTCTTTGGCACGTTTGGCAAAGCCCTCAGCGACGCGCAGGCCGCGCGCCAGGAGAGCCAGCGGCTGCTGGCCGAACTGCGGGCCGCCCAGTCTCAGCTTGAGGGGCTGGCCGTGGCGGAGGAGCGCAACCGCTTGGCGCGCGAGCTGCACGATGCGCTCGGCCACCGGCTGACCGTGGCCGTGGTGCAGTTGGAGGGCGCCCAGCGGCTGATCCCCACCGACCCGGAGCGGGCCGGCCGCATGATCGGCGCGATGCGCGAGCAGATGAAAGAAGCCCTGGCGGACCTGCGCCGCTCGGTGGCGGATTTGCGCGCGCCGGCGAGTGACGCCCTGCCGCTGGAAGCGGCGGTGCCGCGCTTGGCGCGCGAGTTTCAGGAGCATACCGGCCTGGTGGTGCAGGTGCGGATGACGCCCCTGCCGGCGCTGACCGACGCGCAGCGCCTGACGCTCTACCGCGCCGCGCAGGAAGCCCTCACCAACGCCCAGCGGCATGCCGGCGCGCGGACGGTGTGGCTGGAAGTGCAGGCCGCCGGCGGGCAGGTGATCCTCACCGCCGCCGACGACGGGCGTGGTTTTCCGCCCGCCCTGGACAGCGGCTTCGGCCTGCGCGGTCTGCGTGAGCGCGCGGCGCAGGTGGGCGGCGTGGTGGCGCTGGAGGCGCGGCCGGGCGGGGGGGCGCTGGTGCGGGTCACCGTGCCGGCCGCCGCGCCGGAGGCGCAGCCGCAATGACGATCCGCATCTTGCTGGTGGATGATCAGCGCTTGATGCGCGAGGGCCTGCGCACGCTGCTGGAATTGGAGAGCGATCTGGATGTGGTGGGGGAGGCCGGCGACGGCCAGGCCGCGCTGGAACAGTTTGCGGCGCTGCGGCCGGATGTGGTGCTGATGGACATCCGCATGCCGGTGCTCAACGGCGTGGAGGCCACGCGCCGGCTGCGGGAGAAGTGGCCTGAGGTGCGCGTCATCATCCTGACCACCTTCGCGGATGACGCCAATGTCTTTGACGGCCTGCGGGCCGGCGCGCGCGGATATCTGCTGAAGGATGTTTCCGGCGCCGATCTGGCGGCCGCGGTGCGGACCGTGGCCGGGGGCGGGGCGCTGATTGAGCCGTCCGTGGCGCGGCGGGTGTTTGAGGAGTTCGCGCGGCTGGCGCCGGCCGCGCGGCCGGCCGAACTGCCGGAGCCGCTCTCCGAGCGCGAGCTGGAAGTCCTGCGCCTCGTGGCCGCCGGCTTGAGCAATAAGGAGATCGGCCAGAAACTCAGCCTGGCCGAAGGCACCGTCAAAAACTACGTCACCAATGTGCTCGGCAAGATCGACGCCCGCGACCGCACTCAGGCGGCCCTGCGCGCGAAAGAGCTCGGCTTAATCTAGGCCCGGCCCGCCGCCGAGCCCCGCGTCCGGCACGCCTCCACGAACTTCACAAACAGCGCCTGCATCTCCGGCTGCGCCTGCAGATTCTCCGGGTGCCATTGCACGCCCAGCGCAAACGGGTGCCCCGGTTTCTCCACCCCTTCGATAACGCCATCGGGCGCGCGGGCGGCCACGGCCAGGCCGGGGGCCAGGTCTTTGACAGCCTGATGATGGCGGCTGTTGACGTGCACCACGGGCCGGCCCAACACGCGCGCCAGCAAGGTCTCTTCTTCCACCCGCACCGGATGCGCCAGATACTCGCGGGGAAAATCACGCACGGGATGGGCGTGGCGCAGCAGCGCGCCCGGGTACTCGCTGGGCAGGTCCTGGTACAGCGTCCCGCCCAGCGCCACATTCAACACCTGGGCGCCGCGGCAGACCCCCAGCACTGGCTGGTCATCCACGGTGATCCGCCGCGCCAACGCGAGCTCGAGCTGATCGCGCTGGCGGTCCACCTCGCCGAGGTGAGGGTGCGGGGCCGCCCCGAAGTGGGCGGGATCCACGTCGCCGCCGCCCGTCAACAGCACGCCGTCCAGGCGCGCCGTCAGCGCGGGCAAGTCGGGGCCGGCCGCCGCCAGCGGGATGATGACGGGCAGGCCGCCGGCGCCCAGCACCGCGTCCAAATAGGTGGTCAGCGTGCCGTGGACCAGCCGGTCAGGTTCCGGCCCGTAGCCGGAGGAAAAGGTTTCAGCGGCGAGGCCAATGAGGGGTTTCATAGGCGGGGTGAACACAAAGCGCCGACCCCAAGGTCGGCGCTTTGTTGAATGCGTTGAGCGCGGCCCGGGGCCGGCGCGCTAGGCGTCGGTGCGGCGTTCTTTGAGGCGGGCCGCCTTGCCTTGCAGATCACGCAGGTAATACAGCTGGGCGCGGCGCACCTTGGCGTGGCGGAAGACTTCCACTTTTTCGATGCGCGGGGAGCGTAGCAAGAAGGTGCGTTCCACCCCGATGCCGTGGGAGGCCACGCGGCGCACGGTGAAGTTGGCTTGGTTGCCGCCCTTGCGAAGGCGGATGACGGTGCCTTTGAACTCCTGCACGCGTTCTTTGTTGCCTTCGACGATGCGCACATGCACGCTGACGCTATCGCCGGGGCTGAGGGCGGGGACATTCGGGTTGGCGGGCGCTTCTACCGCCTTGATCAAGTCAGGCATGGTCGTTCTCTCTCTAGCTTTAGGCAAAGTGAACCGCCCGGTTGGGGCGGTTAGGGACTGAGATTGTACCAGACCGGCCGGCGACTCACAAGGGCCGAAATCAAAAGCCGCTTACCAGCCCAGCCGCTGGCCGGCCGCGAACAAAGCCGCCAGGCTCTTGGCATCCTGGAGCTCGCCGCGCGCGGCGGCGGCCAGCGCCTCGGCCACCGGGAGCTTGACCACGCTGATCACTTCGTCCTCGTCCTGGGGCAGGGGGGCCGGCCGCAGGCCCCGCGCCAGGTAGACGTGCATCAACTCGGTGGAGTAGCCGGGCGCCAGCCAGAAGCGGGTGAGCGGCTCCAGTTGCTCGGACCGCATGCCGATTTCTTCCTGTAATTCGCGCGCGGCGCCAACCGCCGGGTCTTCGTTGGGCTCCAGCGTGCCGGCCGGCAATTCCAGCAGCTCCCGGCCGGCCGCATGCCGGTACTGGCGGATGAACCAGAGCTGGCCGTGCTCATCCAGCGGCACCATGGTCACCGCGCCGGTGTGCTCCACAATTTCCAGGTGCGTGGTGCGGCCGGGCGCGTACTCGATCTCCTCCAGCCGCACGGCAAAGGCGCGGCCCCGGAACACGGTTTCAGATTTCAGCACGGACGCGGACATGGGGCCTCCGAGGGAAATAAGGAGAGCGCAGCATGGCGCTGCGCCCTCCCGTTTCAGCGGTGTGCGGGCCGCCGGATGCGGGCCGGCCGGGCCTAGGGGTACTTGAGCACCTGGCCGGGGAAGATCTGGAACGGCGGGGCGATGTTGTTGGCGCGCGCCATCTGATC
>JAGOBN010000034.1 GCA_017999235.1 Anaerolineales bacterium
TTACCCTGCCGCCCAGCCTAATTACGTGGGAGGTCCTGGCCTCGGCCGCCAACGGCGCGGCGGCGCCTGATGACGCCACGCTGTATCTGGGCGACCAGGCCGCGTTCCGGTTCTGGCCCATCCGGCCGGTGACCTGGACACGGGTGTCGGAGCTGACCCTCAGCTTGATCGGCTCCAGCTATGGCGTCTCCACCAGCGGCACGACCACGCCGGAGGTGGCGCTGTGGGATTTCACCCGCGCGGCCTGGGTGCCGTTGGACGGCCTCCAATATGGCGTTCAAACCGTCGAAGCGCCGGAGCGGTTTGTGGGCGCCGGCGGCGAACTGCGCGCCCAGCTCACCAATCGCACCCCGGACACCCTGAACGTGACCAGCCTGGAATTCACGCTGACGGTCGAGCCTTAAGATGCCGCCCATCCTGCAGACGCAGAACCTCACCAAACGCTACGGCAAGTTCACGGCCGTGGACGCGCTCTCGCTGGAAGTGGAGCAGGGCTCCATCTACGGCTTTGTCGGCCCCAACGGCGCCGGCAAGACCACCACCATGCGGATGCTGACCACGCTGCTCCAGCCGACCACGGGCGAGGCGTTTGTGGCCGGCTACTCCGTGCGGCGCCAGCCCAAGGCGGTGCGGCGCGTCATCGGCTACATGCCGGACTTCTTCGGCGTGTACGATGATATGACGGTCTGGGAGTATCTGGATTTCTTCGCCGCCTGTTATGAAATCCCGGAGGCCCAGCGCCGCGGCCTGATCGGGGATCTGCTGGAGTTGGTGGATTTGGCGCACCGCCGCGATGATCAGGTGGATACGCTCTCGCGCGGTATGAAACAGCGCCTGTGCCTGGCGCGCACGCTGGCCCATGACCCGCAAGTGCTGATCCTGGACGAGCCGGCCTCCGGACTGGACCCGCGCGCGCGGGTGGAGATCCGGGCCTTGCTGGCGGAACTCAGCCGGATGGGCAAGACCATTTTCTTCTCCACCCACATCTTGGCCGACGTGGCCGAGATCTGCACCCAGGTGGGGATTGTGGAGGCCGGCCGGCTGGTGGCCCAGGGCAGCCTGGCCGACATGCAGCGCCGGCTGCGTCCGCACCGCACGCTCGCCATCACGCTGCTGGATCGCGGGGCCGAGGCGGTGCAATCCGCCTTGTTTGGACGCGACGCGGTCCTGGGTATCCGGGTGATCGATGACGCGCCGCACGGGGTGAGCGAACACGCCACCGTGGAAGTGGACTTCTCCGGCGATGAGGCCGCCGTCAGCCAGCTGCTGCGCGATCTGGTCAGCGCCGGCCTGCCGATCCTGCGCTTCTCTGAATCGGTTCAGGACGTGGAGGAGGTCTTTATGCAGGTGACGAAAGGGGTGGTGTCATGACGGACACCGTCTCCACCCAGCCGCATGCCGCCGCGCCCCGCGCGCCGCGCCCGACCCTGGGCGCCTGGCTTTCGCGCAATCCGGTCACCCTCAAAGAGCTGCGCGGCCGGATGCGCGGGCCGCGCGCCTTTGTGGTGCTCTCGGTCTACCTGCTGGTGATGAGCACCTTCATCACGGCCTTGTACGGCGTCTACCTCTCGGCCAACACCAACGTTTACAGCCGGCCGGACCGGATGCTGCTGGGCAAGTTTGTGTTTGGCAGCGTGGTCGGCATCGAGATGCTGCTGGTGTGCTTCATCGCGCCGGCCTTCACCGTGGGCGCGGTCAGCGGCGAGCGCGAGCGCCAGACCTATGACCTGCTCCGCACCACCTTGCTCTCCGAGTGGTCGCTGATCACGGGCAAGCTGGTGTCCGCGCTGACGTATATTTTTCTGCTGCTGCTGGCGGCCCTGCCGCTCCAGAGCTTGGCCTTCCTGCTGGGCGGCGTCGCGCCGGAGGAGGTGGTGATCGCCAGCCTGCTCTTGATGGCCACGGCCTTCCTGTTCAGCGCGGCCGGCGTTTTCTTCTCCACCGTGATGCGCCGCACACTGGGCGCCACGATCTTAACGTATGCGTTCGCGCTGCTGATCACCTTGGGCCTGCCCCTGCTGCTGTTTCCGGTGGCCCTGCTGGGGCCGATCTTCAGCCTGGATTCGCCCTCCCTGCTGGTGCAGATCATCCTCATCTACGGCTTGGCCGGCTTGATCGTCATCAACCCGGTGGCGACGCTGATCGCCACCGAAGTCATCCTGGTCAACAACCAGTCCCTGCTCTATTTCACCACCAGCGTGTACGATCCGCTCACCAGCGCCAGCGTCAACCTGCCGCTGGTCTCGCCCTGGCTGCCGTTCACGCTGCTGGCGTTTTTGGCCGGCGTCGGGCTGATCGGCCTGAGCATCCTCAACGTCCGGCGCGTGGAGCAGTGAGGGCGCCATGACCACCCTCGGTTCGCCGGCGCTGCGCGAGTTGGAAGGGCACCTCTCCGGCTGGCTGCGGCGCGTGCGGGCGCGGGAGGCCGGGGTCTGGGCCGGGCGCGGTCTGCTGGCCGGCCTGGCCGCCGGCCTGGGGCTGGCGCTGGTGGCCCGGCTGACGCCCGTTCAGCCGCCGGCGGTGCTGGCGGCGTATGCCCTGGGCTTCGCGCTGGCGGGCGGTCTGGGCGCCGGGATCGTCGGCTACGTCTGGCCGCGTCCGCGTTTGGCGGCGGCGCGCTATTTTGACCGGGTCCTAGGCCTGGCCGAACGCACCTCGGCGGCGTTGGAATTGGCGGCGCGGCCCGAGCTGGCGCCGGAATGGCTGCAGCGCGAGCAGTGGGCGGATGCCGTTCAGGCGGCGCGCGGGGTGCGGGCCGGCCGGCAGCTGCCGCTTTGGGTGGTGCCGCGGCGGGAGCTGGCGCTGCTGGCGGTGCTGGCGGCGGGGCTGGCGGCCGCGCTGCTGCTGCCCAATCCTCAGCAGGCGGTGCTGGCGCATCAGCAGGCCGTTGAACAATCGATCGCCGAACAGCGCCAGCAGATCGAAGCCCTGATCGACCAAATCCAAAATGATCCGACCCTCACCGATCCGCAGAAGGATCAATTAACCCAGCCGCTGGAACAGGCCCAACAGACCCTGCAGGAGCCGGGCCTGACGGAAGAGCAGGCGCTGCAGGCGCTGGCCGAAGCCCAGCAGGAATTGCGCGCCCAGGCCGATCCCCAGGCCGAGGCCCAGGCGGAGGCGCTGCAGGCGGCGGGCGAGACCCTCAGCCAGAACCCGACCACCGAAGCGGCCGGCCAGGCGTTGGCCAATGGCGATACCCAGTCCGCCGCCGAGGCCCTGAGCCAGATTGACCCCGGCCAGCTGAGCGAGGCCGAGCGCCAGGCGTTGGCGGACCAGTTGGCGCAGACGGCGGACCAATTGCAGAGCACCAACCCGGCGACGGCCGAGCAGCTGCGCGCCGCCGCCGAAGCCTTGCGGCAAGGCGATAACGCCGCCGCCGGCGCGGCCTTGGATCAGGCGGCGCAATCCATCGCGCAGTCTGGCCAGGCCGCGGCGCAATCGGCAGCGGCCGGCCAAGCCTCCGATGGTGTGGCCAGCGCGCAGCGCGCCATCGCCCAGGCGGGTGAAGGGCAGACGCCGGCCGCTGGTCTAGGTCAAGGCCAAAACCAGGGCCAGGGCCAGGGCCAGGGTCAAGGACAAGGGCAAGGCCAGGGCCAGGGACAAGGACAGGGCCAGGGTCAAGGTCAAGGTCAAGGACAAGGGCAGGGCAGCAGCGGCGCCGGCCTCGGCGAAGGCAACGGCCAAGCGCAGGGCGGGCAGGCCGGCGGCCAGATCGGCCAGGACAACGGCCCCGGCGACGGCGGCGAGCGTGTGTATGAGCCCATCTACTCGCCCTATCGCTTGGGGGGCGCCGGCGGCCCGGACGTGACTCTGCCGGACCAGGGCAACGGCCAGCCCGGCGATGAGGTGGTCGGGGAAGGGCCAACCGACCCGCAAACCGCCGGCGAAGTGACCGTGCCGTATAACCAGGTTTTTCCGGCGTACCGCGACGCCGCGTACTCGGCCGTGGATCAGGGCGAAGTGCCGCCCGAGTTGATCCCGGTGGTGCGCGATTACTTCTCGTCGCTGGAGCCCTGAGCCGCCGATTTCACCGCGCCGACGCGGCGCATTCCAGGAGTGGAGACCTATGGCCGTGGCTGATCCGCAGACCGCCCTGAAACCCGAGCTGACCGTCGCGCAGTTCCGCCAGATCGCGGCGGAATTGGAGCGCGAGGTCGGCCAGGTGATTGTGGGCCAGAGCGACGTGGTGCGGCATGTGTTTATCTGCCTGATCGCCGGCGGCCACGCGCTGCTGGAAGGCGTGCCGGGCCTGGGCAAGACCATGCTCATCAAGACCCTGGCCGAGGTGCTGGATCTGCAGTTCGCGCGCATCCAGTTCACGCCGGACCTGATGCCGGCCGATATCGTCGGCACCGACATTCTGGAAGACGGGCCGGCCGGCCAGCGCGCCTTCCGCTTCCAGCCCGGCCCGCTGTTCGCCAACCTGGTCCTGGCGGACGAGATCAACCGCGCCACGCCCAAGACGCAGTCCGCGCTGTTGGAGGCGATGCAGGA
This sequence comes from Anaerolineales bacterium, assembly GCA_017999235.1. The sequence goes on from JAGOBN010000034.1 coordinate 4,498, forward strand.
ACAGTCGGTGACGGTGGCCAAGCGCACGTATAAGCTGGAGCCGCCCTTCTTTGTCCTGGCGACCCAAAACCCCATCGAGATGGAAGGCACTTATCCGCTGCCGGAAGCGCAGCTGGACCGCTTCTTGTTCAAGATTAACGTGGTCTTCCCCACCGCGGAAGAATTGGTGGAGATTCTGGCCCGCACCACGGGCGGGCCGCGCCAGGCGCTGCGGAAGACTGCCGCCGGCCAGCAGTTGGTGGCCATGGGCCGGCTGGCGCGGCAGGTGCCGGTGCCTTCACATGTGGCCGAGTATGTGGCGCGGCTGGTGGTGGCCACGCATCCGGAACACGACAGCGCGCCGCCGCTGGCCAAGCAATACTTGCGCTATGGCGCTTCGCCGCGCGGCGGGCAGGCGCTGATCCTGGGGGCCAAGATCACGGCCCTGTTCGCCGGCCGCGTCAACGTGGCCTTTGAGGATGTGGCGGCGGTGGCGCCGGCCGCCCTGCGTCATCGGCTGCTGCTCAACTTTGAGGCCCAGGCGGAAGGTATCACGCCGGATCAAATCATCGCCGAACTGCTCACCGCCGTCCCGCAGAAGTGATCCGAGAGGCGGGGAGTGGGAAGCCGGAAGCTGGCCTGTCTCTCACCTTCCACCTCCCACCTCTCGCCTCCCACCTATGCCCCTCTTCTCTGAGACCACCCTCCGCAAGCTCGATCGCCTGGCGTTGGCGGCCGCGCAGGTGCGGGCCGGCGTGCTGAAGGGCGAGCGGCGCTCCACCAAGCGCGGCACCTCGGTGGAATTTGCGGACTACCGCGATTACACCCGCGGCGACGATCTGCGGCGGGTGGATTGGAACGTCTACGCCCGGCTGGAGCGGCCGTTTATTAAGCTCCTGGAAGAAGAAGAAGATCTGGCCGTGCATGTGGTGGTGGACGAGTCGCGCTCGATGGATTTTGGCGCGGACGACCAGCATAAATTCACCTACGCGCGCCGGCTGGCCGCCGCGCTCGGTTACATCGCCTTGGCCGCCGGCGACCGGTTGAGCCTGGTGACCGTGCGGGGCGGGGCGCCGGCCGCGCAATATGGGCCGGCGCGCGGGCGCGGCCACGCTCTGCGCCTGATCAATTTTCTGGAGGGCCGGCAGCCGGCCGGCGAGACCGTGCTGGATGCCGCGCTGCGCCAATACGCGCTGACCGCGCGCCGGCCCGGCCTGCTGCTGCTCATCTCCGATCTCTTCTCGCCGGCCGGCTATCAGGCGGGCCTGGCCGGCCTGCAGGGGCGCGGCTATGAAGTGGCGGTGCTGCACCTCCTGGCGCCGGAAGAGCTGGACCCGCCGCTGGCCGGCGATCTGCGGCTGGTGGATATTGAAACCGGCGCCGCGCAGGACGTCACCCTGGATGGCGGCCTGCGGGATCTGTACCGCCGGCGCGTGCAGACCTGGCGCGACGAGATTGAGGCCCACTGCCTCAAGCGCCGCATCACCTATGTCCCGGTTTCCACCGCTGTCCCGTGGGACGAACTCGTGCTTTATCAACTCCGCCAACGCGGCCTCATCCGCTAATCACTTAACCACCCAATCCATCCATCACCCCCATGTCCTTCCTCACCCCCCTGGCCCTCGCCCTTGGCGCGCTGGCGCTCCCCATCTTGGTGCTGTATATGCTCAAGCTGCGGCGGCGGGAGGTGGAGATTCCCTCAGTCATGCTCTGGCAATTGCTGCTGCGGGACCGCGAGGCCAACGCGCCCTGGCAGCGCCTGAAGCGCAGCCTGCTGCTGCTGTTGCAGCTCTTGCTGCTGGTGTTGGTGGTGGCGGCTTTGGCCCGGCCGTTTCTGCGCGTGCCGGCCGTGGCGCGCGGGACCGTCATCGTTTTGCTGGATGCCTCGGCTTCGATGAATGCCGCCGACGGGGGCGCCGGCCAGACCCGCTTTGAAGCCGCGCGCGCCGCGGTCCGCCAAATTGTGGACGGGCTGGCCGGCGACAGCCGCCTGACGCTGATCCAGGTGGGCCGGCAGCCGCAAGTGCTGGCCTCCGCCACGGCCGATCAGCCGGCCTTGCGCGCCGCGCTGGCGCAGGCCCGGGTCTCCCAGGGGCCGGCCGATTGGGAGGCCGCTTTTGCGCTGGCCGCCGGCGCCGCGCGGGCCGGCCGGCTGGACCAGGCCACCATCGTCATTGTGTCGGACGGCGGTTTGCCGGCCGCGGGGCTGCCGCCCCTGCCCGGCGATGTGCGCTATGTGCCGATTGGGACCGAGGCTGAGAATCTGGCCCTGGCGGCGCTGTCAGTGCGCGCCGCCGCCGGCGGACCGGAATTGTTTGCGCGCGTCGCCAACGCCGGCGTCACCGAGCGCGCGGTCATTCTCTCGATCGAGCGCGCCGGCGCGCTCTACGGCGCCCAGCAGCTGACGGTGCCGGCCGGCGGGTCGGCCGATCTGACGCTGACGGCGCTGCCGGATGGCCCGGCGGTATATACCGCGCGTTTGACGGCGCCGGGCGCGGAGCCAGACGCCGCGCTGGATGCCCTGCCGCTGGATGATGTGGCCTGGGCCGTCTACCAGCCGCCGGCCTCCGGGCGTGCCTTGCTGCGTTCGCCCGGCAACGTCTTTCTGGAACAGATCCTCACCGCTCTGCCGGGCCTCCAGCCGTTTCGGCTCTTGCCGGGCGCGGAGCCGCCGGCCGAGACCTTCGATCTCTATGTGCTGGACAGCGTCACCGAGACGGTGGCCCCGGCGGACGGCGCGCTCCTGTGGGTGAACCCGATCTCCAGTGCATTGTTCACGGTCGGCGCGGTCTTCACCAATACCGAGCTGCTGCGCGTGGCCCAGGATGATCCGCTGACGCGCTACCTGGATTGGAGCGGCGTGCACGTCCTGCAGGCGCGTCAGGTGACCGCGCCGGCGTGGGCGCGCGTGGTGGTGGAGGCGGCCGGCGGCCCGCTGGTCTTCGCCGGCGAGACGGGCGGCCGGCGCGTGGCGGTGCTCACCTTCCGGCTGCAGGATTCGGATCTGCCCTTGCAGTTGGCGTATCCGGTGCTGATGTCCAACCTGATCAATTACCTGGCGCCGGCGCAGGCCTTTTCGGCGCCGGATGGCCTGCGGCCCGGCGGCTCGCTCACCATTCGTCCGCGCGGCGGGGAGAGCGCCATCGCCATCATCGCGCCGGACGGCACGCGTTTTCAGGCCGCGGCCACCGAAGCCGGCGTGCTCTTTACCAACAGCGACCAACTGGGCTTGTATTCCGTTGTCTCCGATCAGGCGCAAGTGGGTGTCTTCGCCGTTAATCTATTTGACCCGGCCGAGAGCGCGCTGCGGCCGGCCGCCGCCATCCGGGTGGGCCGCGCCGACGTCAGTGCCGCGCCGCAGGCGGAAGTGGGCCAGTTGGAGATCTGGCGCTGGGTGGCGGCCGCGGCGTTTGTGATCCTGTTGCTGGAATGGTGGGTCTATCAGCGCGGCGCCACCTTGCCGGCGCTTCCCGGCTGGCGCGGCTTCTTCCGGCGCAAAAAAATCACCCCCTAATCACCTAATCACCTAATCACCAATCACCAATCACCAATCACCAATCACCAATCACCAATCACCAATCACCAATCACCAATCACCCAATCCCTCATGTCCTTCGCCTCCCCCTGGTTTCTCCTGCTCGCGCTCACCCTGCCGGCCCTGGCCTGGCTCGGGTGGCCGGCGCGCGGGTCCACCCAGGGGCGGGAACGAGTCAGCCTGCTCCTGCGCCTGCTGATCGCGGCCCTGCTGATCCTGAGCCTGGCCGGCCTGGAGCTGCGCCGCGCCTCGGATACCTTGTCGGTCGTCTTCTTGGTGGACGATTCGGATTCGATGCGGCTGCCCCTGCAGACGGAGGCCGGCGCCACCACGCCGCATCAATTGGCGCTGGCCTATGTGCGCCGCGCCCTGGAGACCATGCCGGTGGAGGACGCGGCCGGCGTGGTGCTCTTCGGCGGCGACGCGGTGGTGGAACGCCCGCTGTCCGCCAGCCGCGCGCTGGCTTTGCCCACGTCCAAAGTCGTCTCCCTGCAGACGGACCTGGCCGGCGCCATCCGCCTGGGCTTGGCGCTGCTGCCTACCGATACCGCGCGCCGGCTGGTGATCCTCTCGGATGGGCTGGAGACCACGGGCGACGCGCTGGAGGCGGCCCGCCTGGCGGCCGCCAACGGCACGCAGATTGTGGTGGTGCCGTTCAACATCAGCGGCGGTTCGGAAGCGCTGGTGACCGCGGTCAAGGCGCCCACGCGCCTGCGCCAGGGCGAAGAGTTCGCGCTGGACGTGCAGATTGAGTCGACGCTGGATCAAGTGGTGGGCGTGCGCGTGCTGGCCGGCGAGGCCGTGGCGTACGAGGGCCAGCTGCAATTGCGGCGCGGCCCCAACGCCTTCGCGCTGCCGCTGAAGGCCGGCGCGCCGGGCTTTGCCGCCTACCGGGTGCAGATTACGCCAGCGGCCGGCGCCGACACCTTCTACCAGAACAACGAAGTGGCCGCCTTCACCCAGGTGGCCGGCCCGCCGCGTTTGCTCCTGATCACCAACCCCCAGCCGCGCGATGGCGTGGCCGGCGAGCCGGAATTGCTGGCGGCTTTGCGCGCCTCCGGCTTCCAGGTGGATGTGCTGGACCCGGCGCGCCTGCCGGCCGAACTGCCGGCCCTGTCCGAGTATGCGTCGGTTATTTTGGTGGATGTGCCGGCGCGCGCGCTGGCGCAGCGTCAGATGCGGGCGCTGGAAACCTACGTGCGCGACCTGGGCGGCGGGCTGGTGGCCGTGGGCGGCCCCACCTCGTACGGCGTGGGCGGCTACTTCCGCACCCCGCTGGCGGAGGTCTTGCCGGTCGATATGGAGATCAAGGATCAGAAGCGCCGCGCGCGGCTGACGCTGGTCTTTATCGTGGACAAATCCGGCAGCATGTCCGAGGTCTCCGGCGGCGCGCAAAAAGTGGATTTGGCCAAGGAGGCCGTGATCCGCTCGCTGGAATTGCTGAGCCCCACCGACAAAGTGGGCGTGATTGCGTTTGACGATACGGCCGCCTGGGTGGTGCCGATCACGCCGCTGGAGAACCCGGACGCGGTTGCCAACGCGGTGGGCACCATTCGCGCCGACGGCGGCACCGATATCCTGGCCGGCGTGCAATTGGCGGCCGGCGCGCTGCCGCAGGATGATTCGGCCGTCAAGCACGTGATCCTGCTCACCGACGGCGGCGCGGACCCGACCGGTATCCCGGAGCTGGTGCGGCGCCTGAATGAGGAGTACGGGGTCACGCTCTCCACCGTGGGCGTCGGCCCCGGCGCCGCGCCTTTCCTGCCGCAGCTGGCGGAGGCGGGCGGGGGGCTGCATCACTTCGCGGCTGATCCCAGCACCATCCCGGCCATCTTCGCCGAGGAGACCACGCTGGCCACCCGCGCGTACATTGTGGAGCAGGATTTCTTCCCGGCCCAGGTCAGCCCCAGCCCGATCCTGGCCGGCCTCACCGCCGTGCCGCGCCTGCTAGGCTACATCGGCACCACGGCCAAGAGCGCGGCCCAGACCATCCTGGTCAACCCAGACAGCCCCAACCCGGAAGCTCCCGATCCCGTGCTGGCGGCCTGGCAGTTTGGCCTGGGGAAGTCCGTGGCCTGGACTTCGGATGCCACCGGCCGCTGGGCCAAGTATTGGGTGAGCTGGGATGAGTACGCGCGGTTCTGGGCGCAGGCGGTGCGCTACACCATTTCGGCCGGCGCGGCGTCCCCGGCCGGCGTGCGGGTGGAACGGTCCGGCGAACAGGCCGCCCTCACCGTGGACGCTCAGACGCCGGCCGGCGCGTTCCTCAATGGGTTGACGGTGCAGGCCAATGTGGTGGGGCCGGATGGCGAGACGCAGACCGTGACGCTGGCGCAGGTCGCGCCCGGCCGCTACACCGGCGCATTCACGCCCGCGGCCGAAGGCGCCTATTTGATCCGGGTGACCGGGGTAGAGGGCGCGGCGGACGGCGAGCCGGCCGTGGCGCAAACCGCCGGCTGGGTGCTCTCGTATTCGCCGGAGTATCAGCGCCTGGCCGCGCCGCCCGAAACCGATTCACAAGCGATGCCGGCGCAGGTGCGTTTCCTGCTCCAAGTGGCGGCGCTGACCGGCGGCGGGGCCGTGACCGGGGACTATGCCCGGGTCTTCGCGCATGATCTGCCGCAGCCGCCCAGTTCCGCGCAGCCGGTGTGGCCGGCGCTGCTGCTGGCCGCGGCGCTGTTGTGGCCGGTGGATATCGCCGTGCGCCGGCTGGTGATTACGCGCCTGGATCTGCGCCGGGCGTGGGAGCGGGGGGTGAGCTGGCTGGGGCTGGGCGCGCGCCCGGTCGTGGCGGCGCCGCCCCGGCCGGAGCGCCTATCCGGGTTGTTCCAGGCTAAACAGCGCGCCGGCGAGGCGGCCCCCCGGTCGCCGGCGGGTGAGCGGCCGGCCGCAGGCCCGCCGCCAGCGGCGGCTTCCCAGGTGGACAGTCCGCCGCCCCCAATGAGTCCGCCCGCGACGCCGCCGGCCGCGTCACCTACCACGACCTCGGCGGCGCTGCTGGCGAAGAAGAAAGCGCGCGAGAAGAAGCCCGGCGATTAGGGCCGGAAGGCGCCGCGCACCGTGGCGGCCAGCGCCTGCAGGCCCTTGGCCACCGGTGCGGTTTCGATAAACTCATCCGGCCGGTGAGCGTTGCCGCCGTGGGTCAGGCCAATGCACACGCACGGCCGGCCCTGGCTGAGGGGGATGTTGGCGTCGGTGGAGCCGGTGTCGAACTTGGCGGAGTAGCCCACGTCTTGCAGGGCGCGGGCGGCGGTCTGGACCAGCGGGTGTTCGCGCGGGATCGAGCCGCTCGGCCGATCCCCAATCACAGTCATCTCCAAGAGAACGCCCTGCCGGCGCTGGGCATCCGCCAGCGCTTCCACTTGTTTGACCAGCGCGGCCAGCGCCGCCGGGTCTTCCGACCGCAGGTCCAAATCCAGGGTGGCTTCGCGCGCGATGGTGTTGATGGAGGTGCCGCCGGCCAGCGTGCCGATGTTGAAGGTGGTCCGCGGCGCGGCCGGCACACTCAAGCGCGTGAGCTCGGCCGCCAACTGCACCAAGTGGTGGATGGCCGACGGCCGGCCGAAATTCAGCCAGCTATGCCCGCCCTCGGCCCGCGCCGTGAAGCGCAGGCGGCGCACCCCGATGCCGCCGTGGTAGATGTAGCCCAGCGTCATCCCTTCCAGCACCACGGTGGCTTGCACCGTCTCGCCCAAGCGTTCCATCACCCGGCGCATGCCGCGCAGGTCGCCCAGCCCTTCTTCACAAATATTGGCGGCCAGCCACAGGTCGCCGGGCAGGCGCTCACCCTCCAGCGCCCAGATCAGGCCAAACAAGCCGGCTACCCCCAGCGAGTTATCGCCGATACCGGGCCCGTTCAGGCGCTCGCCGGCGCGGGTCAGGGTGAGCGGGGTCTCGGCGGGGAAGACCGTGTCGGTGTGCGCGGTGACCAGCACCGGGCGGCTGGCGCCCTGGCCGGGCCGGCGGGCGAAGACGTTGCCGTCCGCGTCCAGGCTGACATCGCTCAATCCCAGGATCGCCAGCCGGTCGCGCACGAACTGCGCGCGCTGAAGCTCCTGAAAGGTGGGCGCCGGGATCTGCTGGATGGCGCCGGCCAACTCCACGACGCGCTCGGCTAAGGTGGGCATAGGGCCTCTCACACCACGCGGACGGAGCCGCGCAAAGCGTCCAGCCGCGCCCGCGCCAGGCCGGGCGTGCTGTCCAGGGCATATAAAGCGCCGGTGCCTTCCACCACCAGGGAAGCGGAGACGGCGCCGCGCAGGGCTGCTTCCACCGGGTCGTCGGTTTCGGCCAGACCCACCAGGAAGCCGCCGCAATACGCATCGCCGGCCCCGGTCACATCCCGCACCTTGGCCGGATAGGCCGGCATGTGCCAGCGCCGGCCGCCGGCGGTGTCATACAGGAACTGGCCGCGCGCGCCCAGCTTGAGCACCACCAGCTTGGCGCCCAGCGCGCCGAAGGCCTCGGCCGCCTCCCACAGGTCCGCCAGCGGCTCGCGGAAGAAGGCGCGCGCTTCCATCTCCGAAGGCAGAAAGGCGTCCAGGCCGTTGACAATCTGCTTCACGTCGTCGGAGAAGGCCGGCTGCATGTAGCGGACCGATGGATCACACGTGATGTAACGGATGTGGCTGCGCCGGAAGGTGGCCGGGAAGGTGTTGTGGACCACGAACTCGCAGGGCGCGAGGTGGGCGCCCCGCGCCGTTAAGTATTCGGCCGGGATCTCGGTGGGGCGGGCGGCCAGCGGGCCAAAGCGCGTGCGCTCCTCCTGGCCGTCGGTGGAGGTCGCATAGCCCTCCAATTCCGGGGGCAGCGCGCGGCCCAGGCGCGCGAAGTGCGTGGCCGGCTCGGTGTCCTGGCGCTCTTCCAGCGAGCGATAGGCGTAGAACGTGCGCGTGTCCTGCGCGTCCGGCAGGACCTTAACGCCGGCCACGTCCAGGCCGCGCGCCGCCAGCTGCTCCAGCCACTCGGCTGGGTAATTCGCGCCGACGCGGCCCACCAGACCGGTGCGGGCGGCCCAGACGCGCGCGCCGGCGGCCGCGTACACGGCATTCCCGCCCAGCTTGCGCAGGTGCATTTCGCCGGCGGCGGTGAGCGCGTAATCTTCGCGCAGCCCGCCCACAAAAATGTATTGCGGATTGATCATAGGGTGGGTCTATTTTAGTCGAGACCTGCTTCCGGCGGAAATCAGGGAATGTTAACGATCCCCGCCGCCTTATCTTGCGCGGGGCGTGGAG
>JAGOBN010000035.1 GCA_017999235.1 Anaerolineales bacterium
CCTATGGCAGGCCGCGCATTTCAAGCCAAAGACGCCGGCGTGGACCTCCGGCTCGGCGTGGCAGGCCGCGCACTCCCGCGGGGTGCCCCGGAAGACGCTGTCCTTGTGGCAGGCCGCGCACTGCGCCTCGGTATGCCGGCCGTCCAGCACAAACACCTGGGCGTGGTCAAAGTTCCGCATATTGCCGGCGCCATCGTGGCAGCTGACGCAGTTGGGGCCGTATTTGAGGAGGTGTTCATCCAGGAACACGGCGTCATGAGTCCGGTGGCAATCCACGCAGGCCGGGCCGTTGACGGTGAAGGCCGGCAGGGCGTGGCAGGCCGCGCAGGTCAGCGGCTGGCCGGCGTAATCCACGCTGTGGTTAACCAGCTGGAAGGCGGCGTTGGTATGGGCAAAGGCCGGGAAATTCGGCAGCTCGGCCGGCGTCCAGCCGCCGGGCGTGTGGCAGGCTTCACACTGCGCGTCAAAGACGTTGAGGTGCGAGGCTGGCGCCGTATGGCAGGCGGCGCATTGGTTGGAGGCCTCGGCCGGCGCTTGCGCGGCCGAGTGGCATTCGGCGCAGGCCAGCGGCGCGTGCTGGCCCTGCAAGGGGAAGCCGGTCTGGTTATGGTCGAAGTTCGAGGTCTGGTCGGCGCCATCATGGCAGGCCAGGCAGTTCTCGCCGAAGGCGGCCTGATGGTCTTGCATGAAGGCGGTGTTTTCGGCGGCGTGACAGCTGGCGCAATTGGCCATGACAAAATCATAGCCGGGGACGCGATGACAGCCCTGGCACGCAAGCGGCGCGCTGGAATAATCCAGCAGGTGGCGGTTGAGCTGGAAGCCGATCTCGTTGTGGTTAAATTCGAGCAGGGCGGCGGCGGTGGGATTGAAGTCCGCGCCGTGATGGTCCTGATGACAGTCCGCGCACCGGGCGGCCTCGGCGGCCGGCAGCCGGCCATGCAGGCCCTGCGCCGCGGCGCGTTCGTCCCGCACCGTCGTGTGGCAGGTCTCGCAACGCTCGGCCAGGATGCCCTGGAAAGGCGCATGGCATTGCCGGCAGTCGGCGCCAAACTCGGCGTGAGATTTGAAGCCCTGCAGCGGGCGTCCGTTTTCGGCCAGGGCAGTCAGCGGCCCGGGGCTGAAGATGGCGCCGCCCGTCAGCCATACCGCGACCAGGATGCCCGCGATCAGCAGGCCGCCGCCCAAGCACCCGATGGGCGAAAAGAACGGATGCTGGCGGTTCATCGTAGGAGCCCCGCGCGGAAGTAAATCTCGGCCGCCACATGAATGGCGGCGGACGAAAACAGCGCGACGCCCATCGGGACGTGGGCGATGTGCCAGTAGCTCATCAGCCGCCGCGCGGCTTGGAGCATCCGCATCTGGCGTTCCAGGTTGCGGCGGCGCGTGAGCAGGCGCTCGACATCGTTCAGCCGGCTCTGCTCCGAGCGCTCCAGCCCGCGCACCTGGCCGTGCAGCCGGCGGCGATACCGCCAGTCATCCAGGCCGCGCAGAAACACCAGCGCCCAATCGCCGCGGGCCGCCCGCTGGCGGTTGGCATCGGCCAGCACCAGGGCCTGCACCGCCGCCGACCGCTGTTTGACCAGTTCGGCGATGGTGGCCTGAACCTGGCTGACTTCGGTGACCAAATCGGTGGAGGAAGCCTCCACGCCGGCCAGCGAGCGCGGGATGGCGGTGTAGAGATAGCGGCCCAAAAAGCCGCTGCCGACCACCAGCACCGTCAACAGCATCGTCAGGCCGGCCAGGCCTTGGAACATGAAGGCTGAATGCATGAGCACCATGAACGGACCGACGATGCCGGTGAAGATGTGCACCGACAGCCAGTACCGCACCGGCCCAAAACTGCCAAAGAAACTGGTGCGCTTGCGGACGCTGTAGAGGACCTCGGTGGCCACCATCATGAGCGTGCCGAGGATGCCTAACCAGTGTCCAAACGGGTGCGCTCCAGTGGGAGTCGCCAGCAATTCATAAGCGACATACACCCCGCTGAGGCCCAGACAGACAATAAGACTAAGCTTAAGCTCACGTGAGTCATCCATATCGTGATGATAGTCGCAAATATGTGGGGAAAGTTATGACGAACATCCCGATATTCGGGTAGAACTCGGTTTGTCACGCAGAATTCACGTTATGGCGCGAGCCGGCCAACCTGGCCGGCGGTGGGTTCCGCTCAGCAAAACCAGTTTTCAGTGAGGCGGGGCGGGGCGGGGCGGGGATGCGCGGACTCAGCCGGTGGACCGGAGCGGGGGGCGGGGACCGGCCGGCCGGCCGCCGCGTAAGCGGCCGCGCGGAGGGCGGTGAAGGTCAGGCGGTCGTCTTCCCCTACGGCCGCGGCCTCGGCGACGATGGCCGCCACTTGCGTATAAAGCGCATCCATCCGCGGATCGGGATGTGTCCAGCGATAGGTGAAGTTCTCGGCCTCCAGCGCGCCCAGCCAAGCGACGGCGTCCGGCGCGTGCGCCAGCGGCGAGCCTGGCGGGATCAGCAGACGGATGGAGAGCTGGACCGGCGGGATGTGCGCGTGCAGACCGCGCGTGTGGATGAACTCCAACTGCGCGAGATAATCGTCCAGCGTGGTCCAGGGCGTGAACGCCACCAGCGTGGGCTGGAGGGCCAGGCCGGCCGCGTCCAGGATCGCCAGGGCGGTGTCAATGTCGGCGGCGGTGTGGCCCTTGTGCAGGCGGCGCAATACCTGGTCGCTGACGGATTCGACCGCCGAGACCACGAAGGTGGCGCCCGACTGTGCCAGCTCTGGGAAAAGCGCCCGGTGCTGAAGAATGTGTTCGACCTTAGTGGTGAAGTCAAACGTGAGCGCCGGCCAGCGCGCGTGCAAGGCGCGGGCCAGGTTTAGGGCGTGCCGCGGCCCGTTGAGAAAATCCGGATCGCCAAAGGTGATATGCCGCGCGCCGGCCGCCACTTGTTGGGCGATATCGGCCAAGACGACCTCGGCCGGCACTACAAAGAAGCGCCCGCCATAGATGGGCGTCAGCGGGCAATGCTGGCAGGTGTGGAGACAGCCGCGGGAAGCTTCGGTGTAGCCGGCCAGTTGGAGTTCGGCGCCGTGCTGGTAGCGGGCGTAACGAGTGAGCGGGGGCAGGGCCGCGCGCTCCGGCACCGGAAAATCCAGCCGCTCCAGCCAGGGCGCGGCCGGTTGAAAATGCCCGCCGGGGTCTGTCGCGCCGGCCAGCGTCAAGCCGGGGATGGTTTCCAGGGCTTGGCCGGTCTGCAGGCCTTGGGCCAGGCGCACCAGCACCGGCTCGGCCTCGCCCGCGCTGAGGCTGTCCGCCAGGCCGGCCCGGAAGAGCAGGTCCGCGTTCAGCTGGGCATATAATCCAAAGAAGCACACATGCGCCCGGAGGTTCACGGCCCGGGTTCGGCGCGCGGCTTCCACCCCCAGGCGCAGAGCGGTGTGCATGGGGGCGGCAATCGCCACCAGGGCCGCGTCGGCGGCCAGTTCGTCCGAAAAGGCGGTCAGGCTGAGGTCGAGGGTCTGGGCCGTGAAGCCGGCCTGGCGCAGAAACGCCACGGGCCAAGCCAGGGTCAGCGGCGGGTGGCCCAGCTCATAGCACGCGATCAGCAGGATTTTGAGGGCGGACACCAGGGCCAGCGGCGCTTATTTGCGCTGAGGCGCGGGCGCCCCTTTGCCGCCGCCTTTGGCCGGCGCGGGCGCTTCGTCGCCTTCGCCCTCCGGGGTCCAGCCTTCCGGCATCTCGGCGCCGGGGCCGAAAAAGAAATCTTCCAGCTGTTCGATGAGGAATTGCTGGGCGCGCTTATCGGCCATGTTGAGGCCGTAGTGGTTGATCAGCAGGGTGGATTGCTGCTGCCACAGGTCCCAGCCCTGCTGCGAGACATTCTCGAAAATGCGCTTGCCCAGCGCGCTGGGGAAGGGCGGGCGCGGCAGGCCCGGCAGTTCGCGGCCCAGTTTGACACATTTCACCATGCGGACGGACATGTTGACCTCTCCTGATCCAGCGCCTGAGACGCCCGGCCGGATCGTGTTTCTCGGCCGGCCGTGTGCGTTCTCCCGGCTGGCATTTGAGCCGCTGGTGGCGGCCAATCTGCCAATCGTGGGCGTGATTATACCCGCTGCCGCCGGCGCCGGTCCTGAGCCGCGGCGCGTGGCGGCCGCAGGCCGGTCGGCTCTGCCGATGGCGCCCACGGATCTGGTGGGGCTGGCGCACGCGCTGGGGATCCCGGTGTTCGCGGTGCGCGCCCTGCGCGCGCCGGCCAGCCTGGCGTTGTTGGCCCAGCTGCGGCCGACGGTGCTGGGCGCGGCCTGCTTCCCGCGCCGGCTGCCGGCCGAGTGGCTGGCGGCGGCGCCGCGCGGCGCGCTCAATATTCACCCCTCCCGTTTGCCGGCCTATCGCGGTCCGGAGCCGCTCTTCTGGCAGCTGCGGCAGGCCGAGCCGCACCCCGGCGTCACCGTGCATCAGATGGACGCCGATTTTGATACCGGCCCGATTCTGGCCCAACACGCCATCCCCTGGCCCGCCGGCGCCAGCGAGGCCGAGCTGGAGCGCCTGACGGCTGCGGCTGGCGGCCGGCTGTTGGCGGAACTTTTGACGGCCGGCCGCTTTGCGGCCCAGCCCCAGCCGGCCGCGGACGCCAGCTACTATCCGCGCCCTACCGCCGTGGATCTGGTGATCCCCACCACCTGGCCGGCCCGCCGGGCCTTCAACTTTATGCGTGGCGCGGCCGGGTGGGGGCCGTTTGTGATTGAAGCGCCCGATGGCCGGCGCTGGCCGGCGGCCGCCGCGCTCGCGCTGACCGAAGCAGTCCAGCCGCCTGCCGCCGTTGGACACTGGATCCCATTTTCCCCCGGCTTCCTCCTCGTTCGGCCTTAGGTTTTCTCAGACCCCGCTCATCTTTATACGCAAACTAAATAAACTATTAACAAAGATTGTGCAAATCGGATAAAGACAGTATTGTTATCCGCGGAAGCAAATCCGGCCGAAGCAGGTAGTTCAGGGCGACCGGTCGTCCTGCCCTCCCCCAGTGCTTGATCCGATGGCCGCGCACCATCGGCTTATGGCAGCGGTTCGGCCAATTTGTCAGACAACTCAATGGTATTAGCGACAAGGAATTAACGACGATGAACACCCGCCCCTCTTGGTTGGTACGCATGACGAACGTGGCTTTGATCGCGGCGCTGGCGCTGGGCTTGGCCCTGGCTGGCGGCGCCGCCCCGGCGCTGGCGGCCGGCGAGCAGCTGTACACGGTGAAGGCCGGCGACAATTTAGGCCGCATCGGCCGCCAGTTTGTGGTGACGGTGGCGGACCTGCAGGCCGCCAACAAACTCAGTTCTGACCTGATTTTCCCCGGCCAGCAGTTGGTCATCCCGACCCCGACGATCGTCGGGCGCGCGGTGGCGGCTGTCTCCTTCAAGACCCTGGTGGCGGCGGTGCAGGCGGCCGGGCTGGTGGACGCCCTGAGCGGCGCCGGGCCGCTGACGGTCTTTGCGCCGACGGACGCGGCGTTTGCCAAAATCCCGGCCGCCACTTTGAACGCCATCCTGGCGGATAAGGCGCTGTTGACCAAGATCCTGACCTACCATGTGGTGCCGGGCCAGGTTCTGGCCGCGGACGTGGTCGGGCTGTCTTCCGCCGCGTCGCTGCAAGGTGAGGCCATCGCCATCCAGGTGGCGGGCGGCCAGGTGAAGGTCAATACGGCCACCGTCACGGCCACCGATATCACCGCCTCCAACGGCGTCATTCATGTGATCGACACCGTCATCCTGCCGCCCTCGCTGGCGGCGGCGCCGGCCGCGTCCGCTCCGGCGGCGGCGGGCGGCTACGTGGTGAAGGCCGGCGACAGCCTGGGCCGCATCGCCCGCGCCAATGCCGTGACTGTGGACGATCTTAAGGCCGCCAACGGCCTGCGCGCCGATACGATCTTCCCTGGCCAGCGCCTGGTGATCCCCACGCCGGATCTGGTGGGCCGCGCCCAGGGCGCCGGCTCGTTCAAGACCCTGGTGACGGCGGTGCAAGCGGCCGGGTTGGTGGAGGCGCTGAAAGGCGCCGGCCCGTACACGGTGTTTGCGCCCACCGACGCCGCCTTCGCCAAATTGCCGGCGGCCACGCTCCGCACGCTGCTGGCTAACCCGGATCTGCTGGCCAAGATCCTGCTGTACCACGTCGTCCCGGGCAACGTCAAAGCCGCGGACGTGGTCAACCTGTCGTCCGCGTCAACGCTCAACGGCGCCAGCGTTTCCATCCAGGTGACGGGCGGGAAAGTGATGGTGAATAACGCCACCGTCACCGCCACCGACATCCCGGCCGCCAACGGCACCATCCACGTCATCGATACCGTCATCCTGCCGCCCTTCGACGTGCTGGATACGGCCGTGCTGAACGGCAACTTCAAGACCCTATTGGCCGCCGTCAAGGCCGCCGGTCTGGAGAGCGCGCTGCGGGCGGCCGGCCCCTATACGGTCTTCGCGCCGACCGACGCCGCCTTTGCCAAACTGCCGGCCGGCACGGTGGCCGCCCTGCTCAAGGACCCGGCCGCGCTGAGCAACATCCTGCTGTACCACGTGGTGGCCGGCCAGGTGAAGGCCGCCGACGTCGTCGGCTTGACCGCGGCTCCGACCTTGCAGGGCGCGAGCGCCAAGGTGACGGTGGCCGGCGGCGCGGTGAAGATCGACAGCGCCAACGTGATCGCCACCGACGTTTTGGCGTCTAACGGGGTGATCCATGTGATTGACAGCGTCATCCTGCCGCCGCAGTAAGCGGTGCGCCGCATGTAACAGAGGAGCCGGGCCTGAGCGCCCGGCTCCTTTGTTTTGGCCGCCGGACCGCGCATTTCTCCTCCCGCGCCTTTTTCAGTAGAATACCCGCACGTGACCACCTCACCCACAGGCGTCTATGACCGACAAAAACCTCGCGCGCAGCCTCATCAACGTGGATTTCCTCACCCGCGCGCACCGCAT
Organism: Anaerolineales bacterium; assembly: GCA_017999235.1. The sequence goes on from JAGOBN010000035.1 coordinate 6,926, forward strand.
CACGTGCCAGGTGGAGGTAGGCAACACCGGGCTGGTCGGCCTGCTCAATGACGTCCATTCTTCACTTTTCCCGGTGCGGAACGTCTATATCTCGCGCCTCCAGCAGCCGGCCAAAATCGTGGCCAACTTCGACGACGCGCACCTGGTCAAAGCCAATCTGGCCGCCTGTCTGCTGGCGCGCCGCGAGGATATCGGCCCGCAATCCTACATCCGCGTCGGCGCCGGGAAGACGTTCACCAGCGGCGTGTTGATGACCACCGATAATTTTGAGATCCGCGGCCAGGTGGAATTCACCAGCCGGCTGGATGCGGACGCCATCTTGGTCGGCGGTTCCGGTAAGTTCACCGTGTTCTACGCCGCGACCGCGGTGCCGATTCAGTACCCGGAGACGCCGTTTTCGGCCCCGGCCATGTTCGTGAACCGCTCGCTGGCCACCGGCCTGGGCCCGCTCCCCAAAGGGAAGTCTGATGGCATACATCCTGGTCATTGACGACGACAACGACTTCCGGACGGTCCTGAAACTGATGCTGACCCGGCTGGGCCACAGCCCGACCCTGGCCTCGCGCGGCGAGGAAGGCCTGGCGTTGGCGATCAGCAACAAGTATGACCTGATCCTGCTGGATTTGATGCTGCCGGACGTGGATGGTTTTGAGGTGGCGCGCCGGCTGCGCGGCGCCAGCCGCACCCGCAATCTGCCGATCCTCATTTTGACGGCGCGCGCCCAGATTGCCGACCGGGAAGGGGCGCTGGAGGCCGGCGCCGACGGGTATCTGACCAAACCGGTGGACCCGCGCGAGTTGTCGGCCAAGATCACGGAGATGTTGAGCATTGCGCGCGCCGAGCCGCCGCCGTCCGCGCGGGTGGAGGTGGTGCGGCCGGCCACCGGGCCGCTGCCGGCGGCCGCGCCCGCGCCGGCGGCCCCCGTCTGGACGCCCCCGGCCGGGCCGCCCCCCGCAGGCCGCCTGCTGACGGTGCTGAGCCTGCGCGGCGGGGTCGGCCAGACCACCGTGGCGGTCACCCTCGCCGGCGCCCTGGCGCGTGCCGGCAGGCGCGTGTGCCTAGTGGATCTCGCGCCCACCACCGGCCACGTCACCCTGCAATTGCGGGTGCGCCCCAAAGCCACCTGGGCGGATTTGCCGCCGGTGATTGATACCGGGGTGATGGCCCAGGCCGTCACCCGGCATGAGTCCGGCCTGTATGTCCTGGCCGCGCCGGCGCAGCCGGTGCGCGCCAGCCTGACGACAGACGCGGCGGCGGCGGTGTTGTACTACCTGCGCGCATTCTTCACGGACGTCATTGTGGATGCCGCGCCCACGCTGGATGACGCCACGCAGGCCGCGCTGAGTGTGGGCAAGTCTCTGGTGCTGCTGGTGGCGCCGGAGGTGGGGTCCGTGGAGACAACGCGCGGCACGCTGCGCGCTTTGCCGGCGCTGGGGGTGAGCGACGCGCAGGTGCGCGCGGTGCTCAACCACCCGGCGGCGGAGGCGGCCGTGCCGCAAGCGGCCGTCGAGAAGGCGCTCGGCCGGCCGTTGGAGGCCGTCCTCCCCTTTGATCCGGCCCAGGCGGCGGCCCTGGCGCAGGGCCTGCCGCTGATTTTGAGCCAGCCGCAGTCCCCGCTGGCGCAGGCGCTGGTCCAGCTGGCCGCGCGTCTGTAACGTCAGCGGCCTGGGCGCTGGCTGTCATGGCCCTGGGCTTGACATGCGGCCAGCCTGCGAGTAGCATCTTACGGCCCGCCTCGCTGGACGGCCCCCCTCGCTGCGTCGGCGGGTTTTTTGTTTGTGCGGCCGAGTTTGGCCTGGCTCTGTTGGAGATAGCGCGTGTCAATTATTGTTGAATCCCCCGAAGCTCAGCCGCGCCCCAACTGGCGCAGCTGGCTGATCGGCAACCCGCTCGCCACCGCGGAGGCCGCGCACCAAACCATCAGCAAGAAAGTCGGTCTGGCGGTCTTCGCCTCCGACGCGCTCTCCTCCACCGCCTACGCCACCGATGAAATCCTGATCGTGCTGGGCCTGGCCGGCGCCGCCGCGCTGACCTTTTCGCTGCCGGTCGCCATCGCCATCATTATCCTGCTGGCGATCCTGACCATTTCTTATGAGCAGACCATCCACGCCTATCCCAGCGGCGGCGGCGCCTACATCGTCTCGCGTGACAACCTGGGCGAGAACGCGGCCCAGGTGGCCGGCGCCGCCCTGCTGACCGATTACATCCTGACCGTGGCCGTCTCGATTTCGGCCGGGGTGGCGCAGATCACGTCCGCGTTCCCGGAACTGTATGAGTGGCGCGTGCCGATTGCTCTGGGATTTGTGGTGTTCATGACGGTGGTGAACTTGCGCGGCGTCAAGGAGTCCGGCACGGCCTTCGCTATCCCCACCTACGTCTTCCTGGCGATGACGCTGTTCACGCTGGGCGTTGGCTACTACCGGTACTTCACCGGGACGCTGGGCCTGGTGACCGGTGTCGAGCCGATGCACGCCGAAGTCGCCCAAAGCCTGACCTTGTTTTTGATCCTCAAAGCCTTTTCCAGCGGCTGTACGGCTCTGACCGGCGTGGAGGCCATCAGCAACGGCATCATGGCGTTCAAGGAGCCGCGCAGCCGCAACGCCGGCTTGACCCTGGTGGCGATGAGCGTGATCCTGTCCGGGCTTTTCTTTAGCATCACCTTCCTGGCCCGGGAAGTGCAGGCGCAGCCCTCGCATGTGGAGACGGTCTTCTCGCAAATCGGCCGGAGCATTTACGGCGCCGGCAGCCCGTTCTACCTGGGGCTGCTGGGCGGCACCACCTTGATCCTGATCATGGCCGCCAACACCGCCTATAACGGCTTCCCCCTGCTGGCCGCCATGATCGCCGCGGATGGGTTCCTGCCCAAGCAGTTCAGCTACCGCGGCAGCCGGCTGGTCTTTACCTACGGCATCGTGGGTTTGGCCGGCGTCGCGGCGCTGCTCATCGTCATCTTTCAGGCGCAAACCACGGCCCTGATCCCCTTGTACGCCATCGGCGTCTTCATGTCGTTTACCCTGTCGCAGGCGGGCATGGCGGTCCGCTGGTGGCGCTCGCGGCTGCTTAAGCCGGGCGAGACCCGGGCGAGCCTCAGCTCCAATCTGCACCACGAGCCGGGCTGGCGCTGGAAGCTGGTCATCAACGGCCTGGGCGGGATCGCCACGTTTGTGGTGATGTGCATCTTTGCCGTCACGAAATTCACGGCCGGCGCCTGGATCGTGGTCCTGATTATTCCGGCGCTGGTGTTTATCTTCTTCAACATCCACCGCCATTACAAGCGGGTGGCCGCCCGGCTGTCGCTGGAGTCTTTTGGCGTGCCGGCGCGCATGCGCCGGCATCGCGTGCTGCTGACGGTGGGCGGCGTCCACCGCGGCGCCCTGCACGCCCTGCACTATGCCCGGGCGCTCTCCAATGATGTGACGGCGGTGTTCGTCTCCCAGGACCCGGAGGATGAACCAAAGGTGCGCGCCAAATGGGAAACCTGGGGGGACGGCGTGCGGCTGGTGATCATCCCGTCGCCGTATCGGGCTTTGCTGGAGCCGCTGCTGGGGTACGTGCGGGAGATCGCGCGCCAGCGGCAGCCCGGCGAGACGTTGACGGTCATCGTGCCGGAGTTTGTGCCGGAGCGGCCGTGGCAAAATGTCCTGCACATGCAGACCGCGCTCTTTTTGCGGCTGGGCTTGCTCGGCTTGCGCAACATCATTATCACGGAAGTGCCGTACCATATTGAAGGCGACTATTAGCCGTGCCAGGATTGAACCCGCTTATGACCGCAAATTCGCAGCATCACATCATCATCGTCGGCTGTGGCCGGGTGGGCGCCGAACTGGCGCTCTCGCTGTGGCACAAACAGCACCGCGTCACCATCATGGACGCTTCCCAGCGCTCCTTTGAGCGCTTGGGGGCGGACTTCCAGGGGCGCACCGTCCAGGGCGACGGCATGGACCGTGAGGCGCTGCAGCGCGCCGGCATCAGCGAGGCGCACGCCTTAGCGGCCGTGACCTCGTCCGACAGCGTCAACATCGTCGTGGCGCGGATGGCGCAGGATATCTTCCGCCTTAAGCATGTAGTGGCGCGGGTGTACAACCCCACCCGCACCCCGGTCTATGACAAGCTGGGCCTGCAGACCATCGCCTCCTCCACCTGGGCCGCGCAGCGCATTGAAGAGATCATCCTGCATCCGGGCATGCGCAGCCTGCACACCGTGGGCAGCGGCGAGGTGCAAGTGTATGAGATCATCGTGCCGGCCGAGTGGGCGGGCCGGCGGGTGGAAGATCTGGTGCCGGCCGACGGCGCGGCGCCCGTGGCGCTGGCGCGGGCCGGCCACGGCCTGATCCCCACCGGCGCCACGCTCATGCAGAGCGACGACCTCTTGCACGTCAGCGCGACGCGTCCGGCCGCGCAGGAGCTGCGGCGGCGCCTGCACGACGAAAACCTGAACGGAGCTTAATCCCATGTTGGTCATGATTGCAGGCGGGGGGCGCACCGGCTCCCATTTGGCGGGATTGTTGATGTCGCAGGGCCACGAGGTCCGGTTGGTGGAGAGCCGCCCGGAGACGCTGGCGGGCTTGCACCGGGAACTGCCGACCGAGGTGATCTTTGAGGGCGACCCCACGGATCCCAACAGCCTGGCGGGGGCCGGGATTCAGAACGCCACCGTGCTGGCGGCGGTGACGCCCGACGACGCCGATAACCTGGTGATCGCGGCCCTGGCCCGCTTCCAGTTTGGCGTGCGCCGGATTATCGGGCGCGTCAACAACCCGCGCAACGCCTGGCTGTTTACGCCGGATTTTGGCGTGGACGTGGCGTTGAATCAGGCCGATGTGATGGCCAAGATGATCGAAGAAGAGATGTCCATCGGCGACATGATGACGATGCTCAAGCTGCGGCGCGGCAAATACTCGCTGGTGGAAGAAAAGATCGCCGCGGGCGCCAAGGCGGTGGGCCTGGCGATTAAGGACTTGCCGCTCAAGGGCCACTGTGTGATCTCGGGCATCATCCGCGATGGGGAGCTGGTGCTGCCGCGCGGCACCACCGGACTGGAAGCCGGAGACGAGATCCTGGCGCTGGTGGATGACGAGGCGCGCGAGTGTCTGGCCGGCCTGCTTGGGCCGGTGCGCCGGCCGGCGTAACCGCGCCGCTGCCTCCCAGTGATGACAGAGCCGGGCCGCCCGTGGGGCGCCCGGTTTTTATTTTCCGGCGAAGGCCGCCAGCACGGCGACGGCGCTGGCGCCCAGCGTCTCCAGCCGGTAGCCGCCTTCCTGGACGATGACGGTCGGGAGGCCGAGCGCGGCCAGCCGCCGGCCGATGGCCTGGAAGCCGGCCGGGCTCACCGCGAAGCCCCCGCCCAGCGCCGATGGGTCGCCGGCCGCGCTGTCCAGCCCCAGCGACAGGATCAGATAGCGCGGCGCGAAGGCGCGCACGGCCGCGCCGCCCGTCTCCAGCGCGGCCAAATAGGCGGCGTCGTCCGCGCCCTTAGGGAGCGGGAGGTTGAGGTTATAACCGGCGCCCTCCGCCGCGCCGCGTTCCTCCGCCGCGCCCCAGAAGAACGGGTACTCCTCATCCGGGTGGCCGTGGAGCGAGACGTACAACACGGTCGGGTCGGCGTAGAAGATCTCTTGCGTGCCGTTGCCGTGGTGATAGTCGATATCCAGGATGGCGACGCGCGCGCCGCCGGCCTGAGTCTGCAGATACCGCGCCGCGATGGCGGCGTTGTTTAGATAACAGAAGCCGCCGGCCTGGTCCGTCAGGGCGTGGTGGCCGGGCGGCCGGCAGAGCGCATAGGCGCTGCGCGCCCCGGCCCGCACCGTTTCCGCCGCGGTCACCGCGCATTGCGCGCTCCAATAGGCGGCTTCCCAGGTGCCTTCCAAAAACGGCGCCTCGATGTCGAAGCAGTAGGTTCCGATCTGCGCCCACGGATGCGGCGAGCGCCGCCGGCCCCAGCGCGAGGCGAAGGTGTCCGCCAGAAAGCGGGCGCCGGCGTGCCGGAATGGCTGGCTGGCGGCAAAAATGGTGCGCAGGAACTCGAGATACTCCGGCGGGTGGACGGCCAGCAAAGGCGCCAGGCCAAAATCGCCGGGTTCAGCCACCGCGCCCAGGCCGGCGGCCTGAACTGCCGCCAATAACGCCTCGGCCCGGGCCGGTATTTCTCCGTAAGCCTCACCATGGATGGTTAGACCGGCGGTGGCGTGTTTATGGTGAACCGGGGAATAGATGATGTGCATAGTATTCTAGTCCTGCCCCATGCTCCCTAACCGCAAATAGTCCTAGAGCGGGATGTTCGTGACGGTCGAAACCACCTAA
>JAGOBN010000553.1 GCA_017999235.1 Anaerolineales bacterium
CACTAGCTGGGCCACCTGCGCACCGGCCACGGTGTCGGCCACCACGTCCACGCGGGCGGCGCCCCAGTGGCGGCGCAGCGCGCCCGCGATCTCCGGTTCCCCGCGCGTCAGGACCGCCTCCACCCCCAGCGCGCGCAGCGGCGCTTCTTTACCCGGACCCACCAGGGCGGCCACGCGCGCGCCGCGCAGGCGCGCCAGCTGCACCAGGGCGGAGCCCACGCCGCCCGAGGCCCCCGTGATCAGAATCGTCTCGCCGGCTGCGACCGCGGCGCGATTCAGCATGTGCTCGGCGGTGAGGGAGACGAGCATGAAGGTGGCCAGCTCCGCGTCACTGAGCGCCGAGTCGATGACGTGGGCGTTTTGCGCCGGCACGCACACGAACTCCGCAAACCCGCCGTCGCGTTCACTGCCCAGATAGGTTGCCTCGAACAGCCCCGCCTCGCCCTCGCCCGCGTACAACGTGGGATTCACCATGACGCGGGCGCCCAGCCGGTCGGCGGAGACCCGCGCGCCAACGGCCGCGATCCGGCCCACAATATCGGCGCCCTGGATGCGCGGGAACTGGAAGCCGCCGCCCTGCCAGCCCGCCGGCTCACCCGCGCCGTACGCGCCTTCCCGGGTCCAGAGATCGGTGTTGTTGACGCCGCAGGCCGCCACCTGGATGAGCACGTCCTCGGCGCCCGGCCGCGGCACAGGGACCTCCCGCCGATAGACCAGCTGGTCATACCCGCCAAAGCCGGTGAGCAGCATGGCGCGCATGGTGTCAGGGGGCATGGGCCTCGGGCGAACGCGGACGGGCGCTTACTTGAGCGTCTGCAAGGCGTCCTCGGCCGCCTTGCGGACGCGGACATCCGAGTCGCGCAGCATCTGCTGAAGGGTGGGGAGGGCATGCAGGCTGCGCGCTTGCCCCAGCGTCTCGGCGGCGGCCAGCCGCAGTTCGGGGTCGGAGGACCGCGCCGTGCCGAGCAGCACGCGCAGGCCGGTCTCGCCCAGCCCCAGGAGATGCCGCTGGGCCTCGCCGCCTGCCAGGACGTGGGTGAGGGAGTCCGCCAGGGCCTCGGCGGCATTGGCTGTTCCCAGGTGCGCCAGGGCCTCGCCGGCCCGCCGGCGCACATCGGGAACGGGATCGCGCAGCAGCTGCTCCAGCGCCGGCACGCCCTCATCCACGCCGATTTCGCCGAGCACGGACGCGATCTCCGCCCGCACGCTGTCCGCCGGGTCGTGCACCAGCATGGTCAGCGCGTCGGCGGCGGCGGCCGCGCCCACCAGCGCCACTGTGCGCGCGGCGGTCTGGCGCACGGCCGGCTCGGAGTCCTGCATCAACTCCGCCACGGGGCCGGCCAGCGCGGGATCGCGCCGGGGCTGGAGCGCCGTCAGGGCGCCCAGGCGCACTTCCGGCTCCGGGTCCCGCAGCCCGCGCAGGATGATCTCGATGGCGCGCGGGTCGTCAAACCGGCCGCAGACCTCCAGCGCCATGCGCCGCACCCAGCGGTCCTTATCCTGGGCCAGATCTTTCAACGCGTCAAAGGCGCGGCTGTCGGGGAGACGCCGGAGGGCGCTGGCCAACGTCCAACGCACGCGCCATTCCGGGTCGCGCGTCAGCGGGATCAAGGCGGCCACGGCGCGGCTGTCGGCGATGCTGCTGAGCGCCTCAATGGCCTTCTGGCGCACCAGCCAATCCCGGTCGCCCAGCGCTTCAATCAGCACATTCACGGCGCGCCGGCCGCGCACGCGGGCCAGGGCATCGGCGGCCGGCCGGCGGATGGTTTCATCCGGCAGGCGCATGGCGTTGAGCAGGATGCTGACGGCGGCCTCGTCGCCGAGCAGGCTCAGGGCCTGGGCGGCGGCCCAGCGCAGCGCGCCTTGATTCTTGCCCTCATACAGGAAGCGCTGCAGATAAAGCTTCAGCTCGGCCACCACCGCTTCATCCGTCATCTGGCCGAGCAGACCCAGCGCGGTCTCACGGGTGGCGGGCTCGGTGACGGCTTGCAGCAGGCCGGCGTAGGCGGCTTCGCCGCCCAGCATCCCCAAGGCGCGCAGCACCGCCAGCCGCACGCTCAGCTGCGGGTCCCGCAGATAATCGCCCAGCACCGGGGCCAGGCTCTGGTCGCCCAACAGGCCGATCAACTGCGCGGCCTGCTCGCGCAGCGGCGCTTCCGGCCGGGCCAGGGCCGTGACCAGCACCGGCAGGGCTTTTCCGCCGAAGCGCAGCAGGGCTTCGGTGGCGGCGTCACGGATGGGGTCGTCGGGGCTGGCCAGGGCTTCCAGCAGGTCCATCAGCGCTTCCGGCTGACCCAGCCAGCCCAGCAGGTGCGCGGCGAAGACGCTGCCCGGCAGCCGGCGCGCGTTCAGCTCGCGGCGCAGCGGCCCGAACGGCAGCAGCGGGCGGAGTTGGGCGGCGCGCGCCGCGCCCGGCTCGCGGCTGATCGGCTCGCTGACGATCTTGAAGAGCGCCTCCAGCGCGGCCAGCCGCACCGCTTCATTCGGGTCGTCCAGCGCGGCCGCCAGATCGGCCACCGCGTCCACCTGGCCGAGGTTGCCCAAGGCGCGGATCACGGCCGGCCGGAGCCAGGCGTCTTGGTGCATGAGCGCCACCAGCGGGGCCACCGCGGCCGGGTCGCCCAGCTGGCTGAGGGCCTCCACGGCGGCGTGCCGCAGCCAGAAATCGCCGCCGGCCAGCGCCTTCAGCAGCGCCGGCGTGGCGATGGTCTGGCCCAGCCGGCCCAGCGATTGCGCGGCCGCGCGCCGCACCTGGGGATGTTCGGCGGGGTCGTCCAGGCGCGCGATCAGCGCCGGCAGGGCCGGCGCTTGGTCGAACTCGCCCAGGGCTTCGGCCGCCCATTGGCGGACCTCCGGCGCGGCGTGGGCCAGCGCCTGAAGCGGCAATTCCGGCTGGCGGGTGCTCAGTTCCAGCAGGACGCTGTTGGCGGCGTTGCGGCGCAGGGCGTTGTTGTCGGCCAGCACCTGGACCAGCCGGCTCAGCAGATCAGGGGTGAAGTGGCTGGCCAGCGCCTGAATGGCGGCCAATTGGGCCGGCGGGTTGGGGTCGCCGAGCGCGGCCAGCAGCGGTTCCACCGCTCCGGGGGCGGGATGCTCGTTCAAGAACTGGGCGGCCTCGCGGCGGTGATCCGGATCGGGATGGAGCAGGCCGGCCAGCGCGGCGCCGGCGTCGCTAAACACGGCGTTGATCCTTGAGGTACAGGCTGCCGCCGCGCGCCTTGGCGAAGTGCTTCAGCTCGGCGCCCAGCTCGCCCACTTCCCAGTGGCTGGTGACGGGGCGCAATTCGTTGTGGACGATGGCGATGACGACGCTGAGCAGCGGGAACTTGCGCAGCATGCCCTGGCGGTCTTTGGCGGTGAGGTAGCCGCGATGCCGGTCGGCGGGCGTGTATAGTTCGGGCGCCTGCCGGTCGAAATCGGTGATGATGCGCTGGGCGATCAACTCCGCATTGGGGGGCGTGGTGATGACCACGAAATCGTCGCCGCCCACATGGCCCACCAGGTCGCCGGGGTCGCCGGCCTCGGCCGCGGCCG
>JAGOBN010000554.1 GCA_017999235.1 Anaerolineales bacterium
ACCCGCCGGGCCGGCCGGGAAGTTGGAGATCGCGTAGGGAACGCCCGACTCGCGCAGGCGGCTCAAAGCCCACGGGCCGGCCATGATGAACGGCACCTTGCCGGTCTCGAACAGGGCGTGGTTGTTGGCCCAGTCCCAGTCCGCGGGCAGGTCGCCGCTGGCGACGCCGTCCGCCAGCCACTGCGCGGCCGCAATCATGCCTTCGCTGTCGACGCCCAGGTCTTGCGGATCCCAGTTGCCGGCGGCGTCCTTGCCAAAGATGTAGCCGCCAAAAGCCGTGAACAGCGGGTACATATCGTAGGTGGTGCCGGTGGCGGCCATGATGTACTCGACCTTGCCTTCGGCTTTCAGGGCCTGGCCGACCGCGAGCACTTCGTCCCAAGTCTTGGGCGCTTCTGACACCAGATCGGTGTTGTAGAAGAAGGCCATGTTCTCGGTGGCGTAGGGCATGCAGTACAGAACGCCGTCGAACGTGCAGGCGCTCAGCGCATTCGGATCAAAGTCCGCAGCCTTGTCACCCAGATCCACGGCGGCCAGCAGGCCATTGGCGACCAGCGTGCCGGCCTGGTCGTGGGCGATAACGATCATGTCCGGGCCCTGCCCCTGCGGCGCGGCGACCTGGAAGTCATCGCGGATGGCGGACTTCAGTTCGACCACGAGCTCGAGGTTGTAGGTTTCCAGGACTTGGGGCGCCAGGTCTTGCAGGATGGGCGCTTTTGTGTCATCCGCCCAGATGCGCAGGGTGCCGGCTGGCGCGGGGACGGCCGTGGGGGCCGGGACATCGGTGGCCTTGGGGGCCTCGGTAGGCTTGGGAGCCTCGGTAGCTTGGACGGCCTGGGTGGGCTGCGGGGCCTCGGTCGTGGCCGCCGGCCCGCAAGCCGAAAGGACGAGAGCGGCGGCAGCCACCAGGCTGAGCGCCGACCAGAACTTGCTCTTCATTATGCTTTCTCCTCCAAAACAGGTTGACAGGAACAAACACCGTACCGGATTAAGAGCGGGTCAGCCCGCGCGGGTCATTGGGTGCGATCAACCACCTCCCATCAATTTGAATGCGTCCGCGCCGCTAATCGGCGCTGTTCAATTGGGCGCTCAACGCCGGCCGCGCTCGGACGACGCCGCGCCGCGGAACGGTCAAATCACAAAAAGCCCGGTCCAGCGCCAGCGCCACTGCGCCCAGGACCACGGTCTGCCGGCCTAAAGCCGCGCGCTCAATCCGGGTGGCATGCAGCGCCACGCGCAGGCTGCGCGTTTGCACGGCCTCGCGGATCGGCTCTAACAGGAAGTCGCCGGCTTCCGCCACGCCACCCCCGATCAGCACCAGCCCCGGATTGAGCAAATTGATCAGGCTGGCCAGCGCGCTGCCAATATGACGGCCGGCGTCGCTCAACACCTGCTGGCTGACCACATCGCCGGCCTGCGCGGCGTGCGCCACGTCTTGGGCCGTGATGGCGCGGCCGCCGGCCAGTTCCGTTAATAAGGTGCGCTGGCCGGCCAGCACCGCCAGATGCGCGCGTTGGGCGATGGCGCGGCCGCCGGCCATGGCCTCCAGACACCCGTAATTGCCGCACTTGCACGGCGGGCCGTCCTGGCTGATGGTTACGTGGCCGATCTCGCCGGCGGTGCCGACGACGCCATGGTACAAACGCCCGTCCAGCAGAAGCCCGCAGCCGATGCCGGTGCCGATCTTAATGTAAGCCAGATTAGACTCGCCCCGGCCGGCCCCAAACGTCCATTCGCCGAGCGCGCCCAGGTCCGAGTCGTTATCCACCAGCGCCGGCCGGCCCCAGCGCTCTTCAAAAAAACGGCGGATGGGGTAGCCATCCCAGCCAGGCATGATCGGCGGCGACGATACCACGCCTTGGGCGGTGATGACCGGCCCCGGCACTCCCACCCCAAGCGCCAATACTGGCCACCGGCCGGCATCATTCTGCCCCATGAGATGGTCGACCACCTTGGCAATGTGGGGCAGACACAGTTCCGGACCGGCTGCGATGTCGATGACGGCTTGGGTCGTGTGCAGAATTCTACCGCACAGATCGGTCATGATGGCGGTCACATGCGACGCGCCAATGTCAATACCCACCACCCGCCCGGCTTCCGGGTTGATGGTTAAGACGATGGGCCGGCGCCCGCCCCGGGAGGCGCCCGCGCCTCGCTCAATGACCAGCCCGCCTTCGATCAGGCGGTCAACAATCGTCGAGACGGTCGCCCGGCTGACCGTCAGCATTTGCGCCATCGCGGCCCGCGATACACCCTCCGGCGCTTTGCGGATCAGATCAAGCACGCCGGCTTTGTTTAGTTGCTTTACTATTCCGTTTGATTCCAGAGGCATTGCGTAGGCAAATCGACGCTTGGATTTGGGTCAAGGTCTAATTTTCGGTAGCTATATTACCCATACCTAGATGTTTTGTCAATCAAAAAAACAAAGTGTCGAATGTTTAAGGTGGTTTTCGATTGACGAAACACCAAAGGGGTGTAATAATCCATCTATTATCGCATTGCCGCCTGCTATCCTTAGAAAGGAGGAGGTGGTGTCCCATATGAGTACTAGCAGTTTTAGTCTCAGCGCCGGGGCGCCCCTTCGCACTTCATAAAAGGAACGCCCCGGCGCAAACAGGCAGGGTCGCCCTCACCGGCGGCCCTGTCTGTCTTTAACGGCCGGCCGCCCAGAGCGACAGGAACTCAAAGGCCAGGTTGGCGGCCAGGATGGCCGTGATCTCGCCGTGATCAAAAGGCGGGCTGACCTCCACCAGATCAAAGCCGCGGAGGTCCAGCCCGCGCAGGCCGCGCACCAGGCGCAGCAATTGATGGCTGGTAAAGCCCCCCACCTCCGGCGTGCCGGTGCCGGGCGCAAAGGCCGGATCGGCCGCGTCAATATCCAGGGTGACGTAGACGGGGCCGCGCGCGCGCGCGTGGATGGCCTGGATCACGGCCGGCCCGCCCAGATCGGCCGCTTCGTCCATGGTGATCACGCGCAGGCCGAAATCCCGCGCCTGCTGCCAATCCCCAGCGCCGCTGGTGGGGCCGCGCAAACCGATCTGGAGCGAGCGCGCCGGGTCAATCAGCCCCTCTTCCAGCGCGCGCCGAAAGGGCGTGCCGTGGCTGTAGGGCCGGCCGCCAAATTCCGACTCCCAGGTGTCCGGGTGTGAATCGAAATGCACCAGCCCCAGCGGCCCATGCCGGCGCGCGTGCGCGCGCAGCAGCGGCAGGCTGATGGAATGGTCGCCGCCCAGCGCCAGCACCCGGACGCCGGCCGCCAGCACCGCGCCGACCTCGGCTTCAATCTGCGCCATGGTATCCACAATCGAGGGCGGGATCACGTCCACATCACCGTAATCCACGACCCGGAGGATTTCCAACGGCCGCACCGCGAGCGGGTTGTTATAGCCCCAGAGCAGCAGCGAGGCAGCCCGGATCTGGCGCGGCCCAAAGCGGGTCCCGCTGCGGTAGGAGGTGCCGCCATCATACGGGATGCCCACCACGGCCACGTCCACGCCGGCCAAATCCCGCGTCACCGGACAGCGCATAAAG
>JAGOBN010000555.1 GCA_017999235.1 Anaerolineales bacterium
CTTTATCGCGGCTCATCCCGAGTATCAGGAGCGGCGGTTATGAGGCTTCATGCCAGCCGTGGGCGGCCAGCATCCGCCGGACGTCGCGGATGAGGCGCGGCAGCGCGCGCGCGGCGTTGACTTCCACCAGGCGCGCCGTCCGGTGCTCGGCGTTGAATAGCATTTCCAGGCGGTAACCGGTGGCGTTCTTGGGCGCGCCAATGAGCCGGCGGCCGGCGGCCGCCACGGTGTAGGGCTGGTCCGGGCCGTTCAACTCCAGCAGACGGGCGCGGATGTTGGCCAGCTCCAATTCATGCTCGAAGTTTTTTCTGGGCGGGGGCGGCGGCTCCGCCGGCGGCGGGGCGGGCGCGGGGCGTTGGCGCGGAGCGGGGACGGCGGCGCGCATTCGATCATAGGCCGCGCGTTTCCGCGGGTCGCGCAGGACCGCATAGGCCTCGTTGAGGGCCTGCATGCGCCCGGTGGCGTCCGGCGCTTTGTTGAGGTCGGGATGGTATTGGCGGGCCAGGCGGCGGTACGCGGCCTCCACCTCGGCCGGCGCCGCGTCCGGATGAATCTGCAAGATCTGATAGTACATGGGCGGCATCACCGGTATCCTACCGCCGTATCTTACCGCAGCCGCGCAGAACGACTGTTAAAAAGCCATCCGTTATCTTGGAAGATCCGGCCTTGGAAACCCTCTACGCCAACGCTTCCGGCACCCTCCTCCGGCACACGGCTGTCCCTTCCCAATATGTCCCGGCCCGTCCGGTGGAGGTGTGGTGCCCGCCCGGCTACGCCGGCGGCGGCGCGCGCTATCCGGTGCTGTATATGCCTGATGGGCAGAACGTGTTTCTCCCCGGCCAGTCTTACGGCGGCGTCCCCTGGAGCGTGGATGCGGCGGTGGTCCGGCTTATGGACACGCAGCGCCTCGCGGGCGTGATTGTGGTGGGGGTTTGGAACCTGCGGGAGGGGCGCGCCCGCGAGTACATGCCGCAGAAGCCCATGGCCCGGCCGGACGTGCGCGCCCATGCCGCGCGGTTTTACGAAAAACTGCGCGAAGACTCGGTCGCCGACGCGTATCTGCGTTTCCTGGTCACCGAGGTCAAGCCGTTGATTGACGCCGCCTATCGCACCCGGCCGGAGCCGGCCCAGACCTTTGTGATGGGCTCCAGCATGGGCGGATTGATCTCGCTCTATGCGCTGACCGAGTACCCGCACGTTTTTGGCGGCGCGGGCTGCCTCTCCACCCACTGGCCGGCCGGTGGCGATGGCCTGGTGGATTACTTTGGCGAGGTCCTGCCGGCGCCCGGCGCGCACAAGCTGTACTTCGATTTTGGCACCGCGACGCTGGACCACAACTATGAGCCCTTCCAGACGCGGCTGGATGACCACCTGCGCCGCGCCGGCTACACGGCCGGCCGGGATTGGGTCACGCGCAAATTCCCCGGCGCCGATCACTCGGAAACCGCCTGGCGCGCGCGCGTGCATATCCCGCTGGAGTTCCTGCTGGGTCAGTAAGCCAGCCGCTCAGGAACCATGCGCCCCGCGCCAGGGACCAGACGCGGTTTCAGCCCGCGCCGTTAACACCGGCGCCGACGCTCAAAAAACGGCCGGCCGGTATCCTGCTGTATAGAGTGATCGATTTAATCAGGAAGCGGCGCGGGAGGCGGCAACCATGTGGGAAGAGCGGTGGCGCGGGCTGGCGGCGATGATCGACGAGACCGAGGCGGTCCTGCCTTCGGGGTTTGACCAGGAACCGGCGGTGCGCGCCATGCTGCGCACGCTGCGCGTCTTCGGCGCCAGCCAACTGCGCTATTTCCTCACCCATCCGTCACCTTTGGCGCGGGAGTTTCCGGAGACGATGGTCCTGGAGCACACGCTCACCCAGATCGCCCGCGACCTGGAGCTGATCGAGCGGCTGGCGCACCAGCGCGCGTGGGGGTCGCTGGCCGGCCAGCGCGCGCTGGCCTGGGCCGACCAATGGCTGACGCGGCGCCTGCGCGCGGCTGACCCGTGGCTGGCGGAGCGCGACCGCGTGCTGGCCGTGCTCAGCGGCACGCCCAGTCTGACGCATCTGCCGTATCTGGGAACGCTGATTATTGGGGTGCCGTACACGGGGGTTCGCTTGCCGGATGGGGCGCTGCCGGCGCGTGAATGGCTGGGGCTGCTGCCCGAACTGGGCCGGCATGTTTTCCGGCGGGGCCAGGAGGGCGATCAGCCTATCGCGGACGCCGTGGCGGCCCGCGCCGGCGCGCTCTCAACGTGCAGCGCGGGCTGGGCGGAGACGGTCTTCGCCGAGGTGTTCGCGTGTCTGAGCGGGGGGCCGGCCGCGGCCCTGGCGGCCCAGGAAGCGGCGCTGGCGCTGCCGCCGGCGCAGTTCAACCTGGCCGGGCCAGCCAGCTTGCCGCCGGTGCTCATTCCCAAAATCCACACGCGGGTGCTGGAACGCCTGTGCCTGGATGATTGGGCCGAAAGCCTCGGCCGGCGCTGGGCCACGCGCCTGCAGCAGCGCGGGGCTCCCGCCAGCGTGCGGTTGAGCGCGCCCATCACCGAACTCCAACTCGTCCATCCGCGCGATGAGTTGTATGCCCTGGCCGATGCCGCGTATGATGGCTTGCGGGCGCGGGCGGCGGGGCCGCTGGAGGGCTGGCACGCCCGCTATACGCGTCTGGCCGCGTATCCGCCGCACGCCCTAGAGACGCTGTACTCGGATTTTGGCGCCGACCTGGCGCAGGCGCATTGGGATGCCGATTGCGCGGCCGAGCCGGCGGCGCTGGCGCTGCGCGTGGATTGGCCGGCCCAATTTATCGCCGCCGACCGGCGCGCGCGGGAAACCTGGGCGCCGGCCGGCCTGGCCCATGACATCCACGATTGGCTGGCCGTGCTGCGCGCCGGCGGCTGGCTGACCTTGCCGGTGTAAACGGCGCGCTGGGAGAGGTGACCGGTGATGAACCCTTCTGTTGAGCTTCCGGAGTTGACGGTGGCGGCGGCGCGCTGGGCGGCGCTGCGTCAGCAGGTGGCGCAGGTCCAAACCTGGCTGGCGGCCGAGGCCGCGCGCGCCGCTGATGAGGCGCTGGCGTATCGGCTGCGGGTGCTGGCGGCGGTGACGGCGCGGTTAGGCCGTTTTGCGGAGCAGCATCTCCAGTTCTTTCTGGATCCGGCGTACGCGGCGCCGGCCGGCTATACGCCCGCTTACGCGGTGACGCTGGCCTTGCGCCAGGTGGGATGGGATCTGGAAGCCATCCAGCAAGCGGCCAGCCAGCGTCTGAAAGCGGTGCCCGGCTCCACCGAGCAGGCGACCCTGGATATCGCCGACAAGCTGGCGCGGCGGGCCTTGGCGCGGGCGCAGGCCGCCGGCCTGGGCGTGGGCGCCACCGCCCTGACGTATTTTCAGAAATCCCCGTTTATCGCGGGGCTGCCCTACGCGCCGGCGGCGCTGATCGGTTTTTCCTTTTCCGCCACCGCCGTCAAGCGGGATCTCCTGGCCCTGCCGCACGAAGTGGGCCACTACGGGTTTTGGAACACGCCGGCCGGCGCGGCCTTTGCCCG
>JAGOBN010000556.1 GCA_017999235.1 Anaerolineales bacterium
TGGCGCTGAATGACGACGACACCCTCGGCTCCGCGGAGCAAGAGACCCAGACCGTAAGCGTCAAGGGCGCCCGCCTGGCCGATCCGCGCACCTGGGGCGTGCTGACGCTCGACCCGGCGCCGGGGCCGTAGCGGGCCGCCGGCTCGCCGCTGGCCTTAAAACAACCCGCCGCCCGGTGGGGCGGCGGGTCTCGTTAGGATGGGTGGGCGGCCGGCCGGCTTAGTTCTTGGGGCCAATGCCCGTGCTGCAGTGATTCTTGCGGTACTTGAAAGCGTTGAGATTGCCATCGGCGCGCTGCGACATATCCACGCCGATCTGCTCATGCTGGCTGATCTCCTGACGCAGCGGGCCGCCCGGGTTGCCAAAAGCGTCGGTGTAGTAGACGGTCGCTCCCTGGCGGTTGTACCAGTAGGCACCGCTGTGATAGGCCTCCCGGTCACACCCATCGAAAGTGCCCATGAACGGGGCTTCGTTCCGCCGATTCCGAAACGCGTCCGCGCTGTAGATCAGACGCGTGGTGTCATTCGGGTCCATCACGGTGATCGGATCGAAGACGGCCACCGTGGAGCCCACATTCGCCGCAATGCTGCCATCCGGGCGCCGGATCGCCATGCTGCCGCTCCAGATCTCGTACAGTGAGCCCAGATCACACCCGGTGCCGGGCAGGGTCACCACCGTGCGGCCCACGTCGTTAGCGGGGTTGCCGTCGTTCAAGCTGCGGTCACGGTCACAGATGGAGCCGGCCCGCGCCGTGTCAAACATGCCTTGCACGTGGACATACTGACCGGTGGGCATGACCAGGTCGACCAGGACGGAGTGGTGGGGCATGGTGTAGCGCTTGACGCCGCCCGTCCCCATGTGGAAGACAATGCGCGAGCTGCCGAGGGCCACCCGGCCTTCGTCGTTCACATCCCCCACATTGGCCACAAACACTTTGAAGCCCTCGTGCGCTTCATCATGGCCGGCCAGCGCGCCGACATAGCCAAACGGCGGCAGTGCGGCATTGGCCAGCGAGGTGCGCGGATCGTCGCCATGGTCGTGCGCGAACGTGCACAGGCCCAGGCTCAGATTGGCGGGGTCGAGCGGCGCGGTCTGGGCGTGCCACGTGCGGTAGAGCCGGCCGTCCGGCCCGGTGACCACAAAGCGATCATGGACGCTGGCCGGGCAAGAGCCCAGGCTCACGGGATCTACGGCGGGCAGCGCCCCATTGCCGGCGGGTGGGGTGGCCGTCGGCGGAACACTGGTGGCCGTCGGCGGCAGGCTGGTGGCCGTCGGCGCCACACGGGTGGCCGTCGCCGGCAGGCTGGTGGCCGTGGCCGGCAGGCTGGTAGCGGTGGCCGGATCAACGTGAACATGGGTGGCCGTCGGCGGAACGGCTGTTGCTGTCGGCGCCGGCGCCGTGGCGGTCGCCAGGGCGGTAGCGGTCGCCGTCGGGGCGGCGGCCACCGCCGCGCAAGTAACGACCACCGACTTGCGGTCAGCCGACAGGGTCACTTTCAGCCGGGAGGCGCATTTCACGTTCAACGTGCTCCCGGGATCAATCGTCAGAAGTTGGGAGGTGGTTGCCGCTTGCGCCGGCGACAAACCTACTGCGGTGAGCACCACCCCGAGCGCTAGTGCGCTTAAGATCCCAAAAAGTAATCGCATCGTTATCCTCCGTACGTTTTGGCCTGATCGTTCGGCCGTGCAACTAAACACGCGAAGGAATATAACAATGACACCTCAATCGGTCAGGAAATGACTGGCGAAGCTTGAGTGAAAGCTCAGTGAAGTTGGAGCTGTGTTGGCCAGCGCCCCTGCAGGGTCACTTTTACGCTGGCCCCAGGGACATAAGCCAGCCGCCAGGTTTGAAAAGGGTTGAACTGGCGGGAAAACTTGGCGGCCGCCGACGCGGTTCCGCCTGAACGTCTAGTTGCGGCCCAAGCGGATGGCTGCGGCGCCGGCTTGGCCGCCGTCAGGTGGAGGCTTCGTCTGTAACAGCGGCGGGGTCGGCGGCTGGCGCGTTGACGGCAATCAAGTAGCCGAAGCGGCCCTTCGTCTTCAGGTAAATGGGCTGGCGCGGGTCCGGCTCCAGTTTGCCGCGCAGATTCTTGACGTGGGCGCGCACCAATTCCTGGCTGCCGGTGCCGGGCGGATACCCCCAGACATGCTGCAGCAGCTGCTCGGCCGTGAACACCTGGCCGGCGTTGCGCATCAAGAAGCGCAGCAGTTCAAACTCCACCGGCGTCGGTTTCACGATGCGGTCGCCCACGGTCAGCTCGAACGTGCGCGTGTCCAACGCCAGCGGGCCGGCCGTCAACACCGGCGTCTCGACCGCGTCCGGGGCTGTCGTTTCCACCCGCTCGCGCAGTTCCGCCTGGCGTTCCAGGGTGGCCAGCACCGCCGCCGCGCGCTGGGCCGCGGTCTGGGCCAGCCGCTGTTTCCCCTCGGTGAGCAGATCGCGCGGCAGCGTGGGCGTGACCGACCAGGCCGACTCACGGTGCAGGCGAAGATGGATGAGGCCCACGGCCGCGCCGGCCGCGATGAGCGGCACGCACAGGTCGCCGCCCTGCGAGAGGCCCAGATGCGCGCACACCGGGCCGGCCGCCGGGCCGTCGGTCAGCACGGAGCGCCCGCGCCGCAGGGCCTGGCACGCCTCGGCCGAAAAGGTCGCCGCTTCCGGCGGTTGACGCCCCCACTGCGCGGCCACCTGCGCCTGGTCCGCTTCCCCCTCGGCGCCCGGCGTCAGCCGATACAGCGCGCCCGAAGCGGCCGGGAACATGAGTTGCAGGAAGTCGGCGACGACCGGATAGGCGTCCTCCGCCGTCTGGCAGGTCTGCAGCTGCTGGCTCATCTCGTCCACCAGCGAAATCTCGCGGTTGATCTGCTCGAGATCATTCACCCACTGTGCCAGGTTGTCACCCACCCGCGCGGCTTCCGCCTCCAGCCGGCGGCGCTCGGTGATATCCAGTTTGACGCTTTGCAGATAGCGCGGCTGGCCGGCCGGGTCCCGCACCAGGATGGTCTCATCGCGGATCCAGACCGTACGGCCGTCGCGCGCCAGCATGCGGTATTCGGCCAGGGCCGGCCCCGCGCCCGGCGCATACACCCGGGCCAGGTCGGCCAGCGCCTGTTCCCGGTCTTCCGGATGGATGTGCTGGCGCCACAGATCCGGGTCCGCCACCCACTCCGCCACCGAGTACCCCAGGATGCGCTCCAACGGCGGGCTGATGGACAGCGTGCTGCCGATGGTATCCAGATCAATCACGTGGACGCCCACCGGCAGCTGTTCGACCAGCTGGCGGTAGCGCGTTTCCGCTTCGCGCAAGGCCGCTTCCGTGAGGGCGCGGGCGGCGCGCACCTTGGCGGCGCGCACCTCGCGTTCCACGGCCGGCACCAGCCGGGCCGGGTTCTGGATGCGGATGCAGTCGTGCGCGCCCAGGCTCAGCGCGGCGCGCATATTCTCCGGCTCGGCCGCATCGGTCAAGACCAGGATAGGGATATCCAGCCCGGAATCCCGCAGCACGGCCAGGGCCGCGGCGGC
>JAGOBN010000557.1 GCA_017999235.1 Anaerolineales bacterium
GCTGGGCATCGGCGCCATCCCGGCCGCGCATCCGCTCAACCTGGGCATGATGGGCATGCACGGCGAAGCGTGGGTGAACCAGGCCATCCAGCAGGCCGACCTGCTGATCGCGTGCGGCATGCGTTTTGACGACCGCGTGACCGGCAACGTCAAGACTTACGCCCTGAACGCCAAAAAGATCCATATCGAGATCGACCCGTCGGAGGTCAACAAGAACGTGCGCGTGGACGCGGCCCTGGTGGGCGATCTGCGCGAGGTGCTGGAGGAAGTGCTGCCGGAGGTGCAGGCCGCCGACCGGAGCGCCTGGGTGGGCCACATCACGTCGCTCAAGGGCGACGCGGCCGTGCGCGATATCCAAAGCCTGCCGGACAGCGGCCACCTCTACGCCGCGCACGTCATCAATGACATTTGGCGCTACACGCGCGACGTGGACCCGATCGTGGTCTCGGATGTCGGCCAGCACCAGATGTGGGAGGCGCAGTACTTCCGGCACGAGGCGCCGCGCACGCTGATCACGTCCGGCGGCCTGGGGACCATGGGCTTTGCGCTGCCGGCCGCGGTGGGCGCCAAGTTCGCGTGCCCGGACAAGGAAGTCTGGGTGATCGCCGGCGACGGCGGCTTCCAGATGACCATGCCCGAGCTGGCCACCATCGCCCAGGAGAAGGTCAAGCTGAACGTCGCCATCATCAACAACGCCTATCTGGGCATGGTGCGGCAGTGGCAGGAGTTCTTCTACGAGAAGCGCTACGCGGCCACGCCCCTGCTCGGCCCGGACTTCGTCAAACTGGCCGAGGCCTTTGGGCTGTGCGGCATGCGCGTCACCAAACGCTCCGAGGTGGCCTCAGTAGTGGACGCCGCCCGGCGGCACGACGGCACGGTGGTGATCGATTTCCGCGTGGAGCAGGAAGAGTCGGTCTTCCCAATGGTGCCGGCCGGCGCCGACCTGGATGCCATGATCCGGCGTCCGAAGCGCGATGTGATGGCCGAGACCGGCGCCGACGGCGAATGGGAAATGCCGAAATAAGGTATCGGCGCGGCCTGCCGCGCCTGTACGGAGGTCAATCCATGCCTAAACATATTTTGGTCGCTTACGTCGAAGACAAACCCGGGGTCCTGAATCGTGTGGCTTCGCTCTTCCGCCGGCGCGCGTTCAATATCGAGTCGCTCACCGTGGGCCGCACGGACCAGGACGGCGTCTCGCGCATGACCATTGTGGTGGATGCGGATGAGATCATGGCCCGGCGGATTGAGGCCAATCTGTATAAGCTGGTCAACGTCCTGCGCGTGGACGATGTGACCGAGAAGCCGGCCGTGGTGCGCGACCTGGCCCTGATCAAGGTGGCGGTCAAGAACGGCCGGCGGGCCGAAATCCTCCAGCTGGTGGATGTCTTCCGCGCCCGGGTGGTGGATGTGACCAACGACTCGCTCATCATTGAAGGCACCGGCACCGAAGACAAGATCGAGGGCCTGATCGACGTCCTGCGCCCGTACGGCATCGTGGAGATGGTGCGGACCGGCATCGTGGCGATGGCGCGCGGCGCCGAAGTGGTGAGCGCCAACCCGCCCAGCGTGGCGGCCGAGGTCAGCGACGGCGACCCCGTGGACAGCGGCGTCGCCCATTCGGTGTAACGCCTCCGGATTCATTGGGCCGGCGCTGGCCGGCCTTTAGCTTGCTCAGGGAGATCTCATGGCTAAGATTTACTACGACAACTCCGCCGACCTGGCTTTGATCCGGGCTAAAAAAGTGGCCGTCATCGGCTATGGCTCGCAAGGCCACGCCCACGCGCTGTGCCTGCAGGACAGCGGGGTGGCGGTCAAGGTCGGTTTGGCGCCGGACAGCACCAGCCGGGCCAAGGCCCAGGCCGCCGGCCTGGAAGTGGGCAATGTGGATGAGGTGAGCCGCTGGGCCGACGTCATCATGATCCTGGCCCCGGACACCAAGCAGCCCAAGATTTATAAGGCCGGCATCGAAGCCCACCTGACCGAAGGCAAGATGCTGATGTTCGGCCACGGCTTCAACATCCGCTTCGGCACCATCACCCCGCCCAAAAACGTGGATGTGACGATGGTGGCGCCCAAAGCGCCGGGCCACCGCGTCCGCGAGGTCTTTGTGGAAGGCGGCGGCACGCCGGCCCTGCTGGCCATCCATCAGGATTTCACCGGCCAGGCCCAGGCGCTGACCCTGGCGTATGCCAAGGCCATGGGCCTGACGCGCGCCGGCGTGCTGGCGACCACCTTCGCCGAGGAGACCGAGACCGACTTGTTCGGCGAGCAGGCCGTGCTGTGCGGCGGCGTGAGCGCGCTGGTGAAGGGCGCGTTTGAGACCCTGGTGAAGAACGGCTACCAGCCCGAGATCGCCTACTTTGAGTGCATGCACGAACTCAAGCTGATTGTGGACCTGATGTACCGCGGCGGCCTGAACTATATGCACTACTCGGTCAGCGACACGGCCGAGCACGGCAGCTACACCGGCGGCCCGCGCCTCATCTCCGAAGAGACGCTGGGTGAGATGCAGCGCATGCTGGATGAGATCCGCGACGGCACCTACGCCAACAAGTGGATTGCCGAGAACGAGGCCGGCCGCCCCTGGTTCAACGCCACGCGCCGCGCGGGCCAGGAACACCCGATTGAGAAGGTCGGCGCCGAGCTGCGCGGCATGATGCCGTTCCTCAACCCGGTCGTCGTCAAGCCGGAAGAGCAAGGCTAGGACAAGCCCAAATCCCCACCGGGGCTGGGAAGCTTGGGTCTGGGGATTGGGGAGTAGAACCCATGGATAACTACGTCCGCATCTTCGACACCACCCTGCGTGACGGCGAGCAGTCGCCGGGCGCGTCCATGACCTCAGCGGAAAAGCTGGAGGTGGCGCGCGCCCTGGCCCGGCTGGGCGTGGACGTGATCGAGGCCGGCTTCCCGGCCGCCTCGCCCGATGACCTGGAAGCCGTGCGCCGCATCGCGGTCGAGGTCGGCAACCCAATCGGGGCGGAGAATACGCCGGGGCCGGCGCGCCGGCCCATCATCTGCGGCCTGGCGCGCGCCAACAAGAATGACATTGATAAAGCCTGGGAGGCCGTCAAGCCGGCCGCCCGGCCGCGCATCCACACCTTCCTGGCCACCTCGCCCATCCACATGAAGTACAAGCTCAAGATGGACCCGGAACAGGTGGTGGACCGGGTGGCCGAGATGGTGGCCTATGCGCGCGGCCTGTGCGACGATGTGGAGTTCAGCCCGGAAGACGCCGGCCGCAGTGAGCCGGAGTTCCTGTACGTGGTGCTGGAGCAGGCCATCAAGGCCGGCGCCACCACCCTCAACATCCCGGACACGGTCGGCTACACCACCCCGGACGAGTACGGGGCGTTGATCGCGGGCATCGTCAAGAACGTCCCCGGGATCGAGGCCGTGACCCTGTCCACGCACTGCCACGACGATCTGGGCCTGGCCACGGCCAACACCCTGGCCGGCGTGCGGAGCGGCGCCCGTCAGGTGGAAGTGACCCTCAACGGCATCGGCGAGCGGGCCGGCAA
>JAGOBN010000559.1 GCA_017999235.1 Anaerolineales bacterium
GATTAACGGCCAGGCTGGAACAGCCGGCGCCGCCGCGCAGGCTGAAGACGGTGATGACGCGCCCCACCGGCGCGCTGCCGGCGCGCATCACCCGGCGCAGCTGGGCGGCCACGCGCATCTGCAGTTCGGCCGCTTCGACCGGCTTGAGCAGATAATCATCCGCGCCGGCCTCGAAACCGCGCTTCTTGTCGGAGATTGTCGACTCGCCGGTGAGCATGATGATGGGCAGGCCGGCCCCGGCCGGCGTCTGCCGCAGGCGCCGGCAGACCTCGAAACCGTCGATGCCCGGCATCACCACGTCCAGCAGGATCAAATCCGGCGGCTTCTGCTCCACCGCTCGCAGCGCAGTGGGGCCGTCCGGCAGGACTTCCACCTGATATCCCACGGCCTCCAAATAGTGGCGGGCGGCGCCGGCCGTCACCGGGCTGTCATCAACAACGTAAATGCGAGCGGACATGGGTTACTCTCCCTGAACCACGGGCGGGGCGGACCGATACACTTCGGCGCGGTTGCGGCCGCCGGCCTTGGCGCGATACAGCGCCTCGTCGGCGCGCACCAGCAATTGCTCAGCTTCCATGATCGCCGGCGAGGGGTAGCCGGCTACCCCCAGGCTGACGGTGATCTGCATCTCGCCAAAGGCCGGATGCGTCCAGCGCCGGCCGGCCACCTGAACGCGCAGGCGCTCGGCCAGCCGGGCGGCCGGCTCCAGTTCCGTCATCGGCAGCAGCACGACGAACTCCTCGCCGCCGTAGCGCGCCATCACATCGCCCTGGCGCAGCAGGTCCTGCATGAGGGTGGCAGTTTGGCGCAGCACCCAATCGCCGGCGGCATGGCCCAGCCGGTTGTTGAAATCGCGGAAGTGATCGATGTCCGAGAGGATGCAGGCCAGCGGCGAGCCATAGCGCTGGGAGAGGCCAAACTCACGGGCCAGCACCTCGGCGAAGTAGTGGCGGTTGTAGAGCCCGGTCAGGTGGTCGGTGAGCGCGATGCGTTTCAGCGCCTGATAAGACTGGTGTTCGCTGGTCAAGCGCTGGTGCAGTTCGTCGATCACCTGTTTGATGCGCAGCAGCGCGGCCAGCCGCGCCAGCAGCTCCCGCTCGTCAAACGGCTTGGCCAGATAGTCGTCCGCGCCGGTGGCCAGCGCATCCACTTTGTCTTCCAGGGAAGTGCGCTGCTCGGTCAGCATCAGCACCGGGATGTAGCCCGGCCCGCTCTGGCGCAGGCGCCGGCAGACCTCAAAGCCGTCCAGGTCCGGCAGGACCACGTCCAGCAGCACCACGTCTGGGCGGTAGGCCTCCGCGGAGGCGAGGCCGGCCTGGCCCGTGCCGGCCACCGAGACGCGATGGCCGGCGCGCTCCAGCAGCATGGCCGTGAAGCGCGCCTGGGTGGGGCTGTCTTCGACGATGAGGATATGACGGGGTTCCATGCGGATGATCGGGTGACCTCGCTGATCGTCTAACCGCGGCCGGCCTGCGCCACTAACTGCCCGGCGATTTTATCCAGCGCCAGCACCTGGACGGCCGCGCCCAGTTCAATCGCGGCGCGCGGCATGCCGAAGATCACGCTGGTGGCTTCATCTTGAACAATGGTCAGCGCGCCGGCCCGGCGCAGCGTGCGCAGGCCGCGGGCGCCGTCCTCGCCCATGCCCGTGAGCAGGACACCGACCGCGGCGGCGCCATACGTGTAAGCCACGCTCTCGAACAACGGGTTGGCGGACGGCCGATGGCCGCCGACCGGCGGCGCAGTATCCAGATGGATCACGCCGGGCGCCGGAACCAGCAGATGATGATTGTCCGGGGCCAGGTAAACGTGCCCGGCCTGCAGGGGTTCATTCTGCGCGGCCACGTGACACGGCAAGGGCGTACTGTCCGTAAGCCAACTGGCCAAGCCGTCCACAAAGCCGGGGCTGATGTGCTGGACAACGATAATGGGCGCCGGGAAGCTGGCCGGCAGGCCAGCCAGGATGATCTGCAAGGTCTGCGGACCGCCGGTGGACACGCCCACCGCTACCAGACGCACCGGCGCGGCGGCGGCCGGCGCGGCCGGCGGGGGCGCCGACGGCGCTGACACGGGCGCGGGCCGGCGCTGGAAACGCCGCACGACTTTGACGCCGGCCATGGTCTTCACCAGCACCAGCAGGCGCTCGGCCTCCGCCCCGTCCCGCGCCGTGGGTTTGGCCTCCACCGCCAGCGCGCCCAGCTCCAAGGCCTGAAAGCTCACCGTCATCAGCCGGCGCGCTTCGACCGCCGTCACGACGACAATGGGCCGCGGCGAGACGTCCATAATCTGCCGGATGGCTTCCAAGCCGCCCATCCCCGGCATCTCCACATCCATGGTCACCAGATCCGGCTGGAGCTGCTGGCATTGGGCCACGCCGTCCTCGCCGGTGCGCGCCTCACCCACCACCCGCACCGCCGGATCACTTTGCAGGATCGAGCGCAGCAGATAAGCGACCGTCGGCGAGTCATCCACAATCAAGACGCGGATCATAGCCCCCCTCAGCCAATCAACCGGCCCACCGTCTCCACCAGGAGGCGCTGGTCAAAGGCGGTCTTCACCAAGTACGCATCCGCGCCGGCGTTCAGGCCGCGCAAGCGTTCAGCCGGCGCATCCTGGGAGGTCACCAGCACTACCGGGATGCGCGCCAGCCGCGCGTCCGCCTTGAGCGCTTCCGTCAAGGCCAGGCCCGTCATGTGCGGCATATCCACATCGGAGACCACCAGATCAGGCGGGGTCTCGGCCTGGCGGATGGCCTCCCAGGCTTCGCGGCCGTCGGCGGCGGCGATGACGATATAGCCGGCGGCTTCCAGGATGTGTTTTTCCATCGTGCGCGTGGTGATCGAGTCGTCCGCCAGCAGGATCCGGCGGCGCGCCGCCGGCGCCGGCGCGCTGACCGTCAGGGCGCTCAAGGCCGCCGCGCCGGCCAGGGCGGATTTAAGCAGATCCGCCGGGTTGAGCACCGCCACCAGTTGGCCATCGCCCAGCACCGTGGCGCCGGCCACGTTGCGGACGCGCCGCAGCTGCCGGCCGAGGGATTTCAACACCACTTCTTGTTCGGCCAGCAGTTCATCCACGCGCACCGCCAGCCGGCGCCCGGCCACGTTGAGCACCACCACCGCGAGCCGCTCGGCGGGGGTGACCGGCGCGCTGACCGCCGGCAGTTCCAGCAGGCGCGCCAGATCCACAAAGGGCAGGACCCGGCCGGCGGCGGTGAGCACGGGCCGGCCATCCACGTCTCCCACCGCCCCGGCGGCCACGCGCAGGAGCCGCTCCACGTTCATCACCGGCAGGGCCACGGTCTCGCCGCCGGCGCGCACCAGCAGCACATGGCTGGTGGTCAGAGTCAGCGGCAGGAATAACCGGAAGGTCGTGCCCTTGTCCGGCTGGGTGTCCACTTGGATCACCCCGCGCAATTGCTCCAGGTTGGCGCGCACCACATCCATGCCCACGCCGCGGCCGGAGATGTCCGTGAGGGTCTCGGCCGTGGACAGGCCCGGCGCAAAGATCAAATCCACCAC
>JAGOBN010000558.1 GCA_017999235.1 Anaerolineales bacterium
GGGGCGGTGGTTGGCCGGCATTCTAGCATAGCGTTCAACGCCGCTGGCGGTCCGAGTTTTATCGGCCGTTTGCGGGCCGCGAGCGTGTTACAATCTTCGTTCGCTATGACGACTATATTGCATGCGGTGTGGCTGCCGGCCGACGTGGACGCCGGCCAGGAGGCGGGGCTGGCGGTGTGGGCCGAAGGCGAACTGCGCCGGCCCAAATCGCCGGTGGAGCATCCGTTTGCCCTCACGGCCTCCCAGGTGGTCTACAGCCTGTGGCAGTTCTCGCGGGATCTGCCCACCACGCGCCTGACGGAAGCGGCCCGCAAACTGGCGCTGGCCCTGCCCTCTGATGAGCGCCGGCCGCTGGCCAGCCGGGCCGGCGGCGAGATCGCGGAGACCTCCGCCGCGCGCCGCCGCCGCAAAGAGAACGCCCCGCAGCTGCGGCCCTGGCGCGTCGAGGCGGCCATGCTTCGGCCGGCGCAGGCCCTGAACTTCCTGCTGCCCCTGCCGCCCACCTCCCCGCGCGCCGTGTTTGGCCCGGATTTTGAATTCTGGCTGCGCGCCGCGCGCCTGGCGGCGCTGGTGATCGGGCGGGGGCGCTTTCTGCCGCTGGCGGATGAGGCCGGCCGCGGGCAATGGCGGGCCGTCCTCTCCGACCCGGAGCTGGCGTCTCTGGCGGCGCAATTGGCGCAGGCCATGCCGCCGGCCGCGCGGGCGCTGGCGCGGCCCCTGCCGGCGCCGGCCGCGCTGTTGGCGGATTTTCTCAGCGTCACCACCGCCGATTACCTCAGCCAGAACTACACGCCCGGCCGCAGCCCGTTTTACGACCCGCGCAAATTCCAGCCCAAACCGCAGCCGCCCACCGCCGCCGACCTGTGGTGGCTGGATCTGTTCCCGCGCGCCCGCCACAACCTGAGCCATCTGACGCCCGGCCCGGAACAGCCGGCCTTTGGCGAGCGCGTGCGGGGCTGGGCGCTGAACGCCTTTCAATACGCGGCCAGCGCGTATCGCCTGGCCCTGCGCTTGGAGCCGCCGGCCGCCAGCGAGACGCCGGATTCCGGCGCGGCCGTCTGGCGGCTCTCGTTTCATCTGCAGCCCAAGACTGACTCGGAAGACCTCTGGGCCGCCCACACCATTTGGGAAGCGCCGCCCCAGCCGGAACTGCCGGCCCTCTTGCGCGCCGGCCTGGGACAAGCCGCGCGCACTTACCCGGCTTTGGCCGGCGCGCTGGCCGAAGACTGCCCGACGGCGCTCACGTTGAGCACGGCCGAGGCCGTGGACTTTCTGGAAAACCAGGCCGCGGCGCTGAGCGCGCAGGGCTTTGGCGTGCTGGTGCCGGCCTGGTGGCGGGAACGCCAGCGCCGGCTGACCGCGCGGTTGAGCCTGGGCCAGCAGGCCAACGCCGGCCTGCTGGGTCTGGACGCGGTGGTGGATTTTGACTGGCAGGTGGCCGTCGGTGATCAGACCTTAACCCTGGCCGAACTGCAGCAGCTGGCGCACTCCAAGACCGCGCTGGTGCAGGTGCGCGGGGAATGGATGCAGTTCAACCCGCAGGACGTGCAGGCGGCCCTGCGCTTGGTGGAACGGCATCGCCGCAGCCACGGCAAGCTCAGCGTGCGCGAGGCGCTCAGCCTGGCGCTGGCCGGCCCGTCGGAGTGGGACGGCCTGGCCGTGGACGATGTGCGCGTGGACGGCTGGCTGCAAGACGTGATCCGCCGGCTCAGCGGCCATCAGCCGCTGGAACGTCTGGAGCAGCCGGCCAGTTTTGTCGGCCAGCTGCGGCCGTATCAGCTGAACGGCCTGTCCTGGCTGGCCTTCATGCGCCAGTATGGCTTTGGCGCCTGCCTGGCCGATGATATGGGCCTGGGCAAGACCATCCAGCTGCTGGCGCTGCTCAGCCGCGATCTGGAGACCGGCGCGCTCACGCACCCGGTCCTGCTCGTCTGCCCGACCACGGTGGTCAACAACTGGGTGCGCGAGGCGGCGCAATTCCTGCCGACGCTGAAGTGCTACGCGCACCACGGGCCGCAGCGGCTGAAGGGGGAGGCGTTTGTGGCCGGCGTCGCCGCCTATCACCTGGTGATCACCAGTTACGCCCTGCTGCCGCGCGACGCCGCCTTTCTGGAGCAGACGCGCTGGGGCGGCATGGTGCTGGACGAGGCCCACAACATCAAGAACCCGTCCACCAAGCAGGCGCAGATCGCGCGCCGGCTGCCGGCCGGCTACCGCTTCGCGCTGACCGGCACGCCGCTGGAGAACCGCCTGCAGGATTTGTGGTCCATCCTGCACTTCCTCAACCCCGGCTATCTCGGCTCGGCCGAGGCGTTTCAGCGCAACTTCGCCGGCCCCATCGAGCGTGGCGCCGACGAAACGGCCGCGACCCGGCTGCGCGCGTTGACCAGCCCCTTCATCCTGCGCCGGCTGAAAACCGACCAGACCGTCATCCGCGATCTGCCGCCCAAGAACGAGATGAAGGAATACTGCGGCCTCACCAAGGAGCAGGCCGCGCTCTATCGCGCCGTTACTCAGGAGGCCCTGCGCCAGATCGAGTCCGCCGGCGGCCTGCAGCGCCGCGGCATCATCCTGGCCACGCTCACCAAGCTCAAGCAGGTCTGCAACCATCCGCGCCATCTCCTGGGCGACCGCAGCGCGCTCAAGCACCGCTCCGGCAAACTCAATCGGCTGACCGAGATGCTGGAGCAGGCGATGGCCGAAGAGGACCGGGTGCTGATCTTCACGCAGTACGCGGAGATGGGCCACCTGCTGCAGGAGTATCTGAGCGAGGCCTTCGGCCCCACGCTGTATTTGCACGGCGGCACGCCGGCCGCGCGGCGGGCGGAGATGATCGCGCATTTCCAGGAAAACGGCGCGCGGCTGTTTGTGCTCTCGCTGAAGGCCGGCGGGGCCGGCATCAACCTGACGCGCGCCAACCGCGTCTTTCACTACGACCGCTGGTGGAACCCGGCCGTGGAGAACCAGGCCACGGACCGGGCCTTCCGCATCGGCCAGACCCAGGCGGTGCAGGTGCATAAATTTGTGGTGCGCGGCACGCTGGAGGAACGCATTGACGAGCTGATTACGCGCAAGCTGGCGCTGGCCGGCCAGATTGTGGGCAGCGGCGAGCACTGGCTGACGGAGTTGAGCACCGATGAGCTGCGCGATCTGCTGGTGCTGCGGCGGGAGGCGCTGGACGAATGACCGGGCCGGAGCCGTTGAAGGACATTCTGGCGCGGCTGGAACTCTACGAGCCGGAGTTGGGCGAGACCTTGCGCCAGGCGCCGCGGCTGCAGGCCTTGACGGCCGGCCGCGCCGCGCTGCAGGCTTGGGACGCCAGCTCGCTGACGTTCTTGTACGGCCAATCCCATCAGGCCGCCTTCGACGCCTTGCTGGCCCGCCTGCGCCTGCCGGAAGCCGTGCACGGCGCCGTCCTGCGCCGCGAACAATCCAGCCGCCACAACTATTACTGGAATTGGGAATTTAACGACCGCGTGGAACGGGTGGTGGTGGAGGACGGCGCGGCGGAGGTGGCA
>JAGOBN010000560.1 GCA_017999235.1 Anaerolineales bacterium
GGCGGATTGAGCCTGGATCAGACCCTGACCTACATCCTGCTGGCGCAGGTCTTCGGCGCGCTGACCGACCAGGATCTCATCTGGGAATTCGGCTACCAGCTGCGCGAGGGCGGGATCGCGCACATGCTGCTGCGGCCGGTCGGCTT
The DNA here is from genome assembly GCA_017999235.1 of Anaerolineales bacterium. The sequence continues at coordinate 147 of JAGOBN010000560.1, forward strand.
CCAGACCAGCTACTACGTCCAGGCCCTGGCTAACCTGGCCATGCGCCTGATCCTGCAGCTGCCGATGGCGCTGGTGGCCACCCTGGCCTTTGGGCTGCGCTGGCCCACCGACCCGGCCGCCTGGGGCGTCTTTATCGTTTCGGCCCTGCTGGGCTACACGGCGCTGTTCTTTTTCCACTGGCTCCTGGCGTCGTTGACGTTCTATACGACCGAGGTCTGGGGCCTCGGGGTGCTGGTCTTCGGGATGACGCGCTTCTTCAGCGGCGCGCTGGTGCCGCTGGCCATCATGCCGGCCTGGCTGCGGACGGTGGTGCTGGCCATCCCGTTCGCGCAGTCGCTGGCCATCCCCCTCAACTTTCTAAGCGGCATCACGCCCGTGGACCAGGCGCCGGCCATCTGGCTCTCCCAGCTCGCCTGGGTGGCCGGACTGGGCCTCGCTTCCCAGCTCTTCTTCAGCGTGGCCATCCGCAAAGTCACGGTCCAGGGCGGCTGATATGCGACGTTATCTTGATCTTTACAGCGCCTTCCTGCTTCAGCAATTCAAGAGCTACGCCGAGTACCGCGCCAACTTCATCATCGGCGCCTCGTCCACCATCATGATGCAGGCCGCCAACCTGCTGACCGTCTGGGTGGTGATGGAGCAGATCCCGGATTTCAACGGCTGGAGCTTCGCCGAACTGCTGCTGATCTACGGCTTGATCACGCTGGCGAAGTCCATCAACCACATGTTCGCGGACAACCTCTGGACGGTCGGACGCGTCTACATCCGCACCGGCCAGTTCGACCGCTTCCTGGTCCGGCCGATTGACCCGCTCTTTCATCTCATCGCCGACCGCTTCTGCTATGACGGGGTGGGCGATTTCCTAGTGGGGGTGGTGCTGCTCGGCGCGGCCGCCGTCAGCCTGCAGCTGGCCTGGACGCCGCTGCTGGCCGCTTATATCCTCCTGGCCGTGCTGAGCGGCGGCGCCATTTTCATCGCCCTGAACCTGATCACGTGCGTGAGCGCTTTCTGGATTATGGATTCGGTGCCGGTGACGCGCGCCATCTTCGACAACCACCTGTTCGCGCAGTACCCGCTCACCATCTATCCCAAGGCGGTCACCACGCTGCTGACGTGGCTGATCCCGTACGGCTTCGCGTCGTTCTACCCGGCCAGCTACATCCTGGGCAAGGACGTGGGCGCGTACGCCTGGGCCGGCCCGGCGGTGGCCGTGGTCCTGCTCGTCATCGGCTACCGCGTCTGGCAGTTTGGGCTGCACCACTACTCCGGCACCGGGTCATAACTATCTCGCCGGTATAACTCACTCGCGTTTGTGAAGGAGCCACGGCCATGCGCTTGGAAGACTTGAACTGGATGGATGTGGAAGCGTACCTGCGCGAAGACGACCGGCTGATCCTGCTCACCGGCGCCTGCGAACAGCACGGCTTTCTTAGCCTGCTGACGGATATCCGCATCCCGCAGGCCCTGGCCGATATCGCCAGCGAGCGCACGCATGTGCCGGTGGCCCCGCCGCTCAACTTTGGGATCTCACCCTACTTCCAGAAATATCCAGGAACCATCAGCCTGCGCGTGCAGACCTTTTTGGCCGTCATCGAGGATGTGGTCCGCTGGGTGCATGGCCAGGGGTTCCGGCGTTTGTTGTTCATCAACGGCCACGGCGGCAACGAGCCGGCGCGCGCCCTGCTGGCTGAGCTGGTGAACGAACTGCCCGGCCTGAAAGCGGATTGGTATGCCTGGTGGCTGGCGCCGGCCGTGAAAGCGGTGGCCGAGCAAGCCGGCCTCCCGCCCGCCCACGCCAACTGGCTGGAAGCCTTCCGGTTCTGCCGGGTGGCGGAACTGCCGCGCCAGGCCAAGCCGCTGGTCACCGCCCCGCGCGTGTTGAACGCCGCCGAGACCCGCGCCCTGTATGGCGACGGCTCGTTTGGCGGGCCGTATGCGGCCCCGGACGAGGTGATGCAGGCGCTGTTTGACGCGGCGCTGGGGGATATCCTCGCCAAGTTGAAGTTTGAGTAGCCGGCGGCCGTCGTCGCGGCGGCCGGCTGGTTGACACCCCTCCCTGCCCCGCTTACACTCTGCCATCATGCGGCTTAACCAACAACTCGCCCTGGTCACCGGCGCTTCCAGCGGCATTGGCGCGGCCACGGCCCAGGCGCTGGCGGCGCGCGGCGTGCGCGTGGCGCTGGTGGCCCGCACGCGGCCGGCCCTGGAAGCGGTGGCCGGCGCCATCACTGCCGCCGGCGGCCAAGCGTGGGTCTATCCGGCCGACCTGGCGGACGCGGACGCGGCCTCACAAGCCGCGGCGCGCGTGCAGGCGGAGCTGGGCGTCCCGGACGTGCTGGTCAACAGCGCCGGCGCCGGCCGCTGGCTGTTCACCGAAGAGACTGAGCCGGCCGAAGCCCGGCAGATGATGGGCGCCCCCTACTTCGCGGCGTTCTTCATCACCCGCGCCCTGCTCCCGGCCATGCTGGCGCGCCGGCGCGGCTGGATCGTCAACGTCAACTCGCCGGCCGCCCGCATCGTCTGGCCGGGCGCCGCCGGCTACGTGGCCACGCGCTGGGCCATGCAGGGCTTCACCGAGGCTCTGCGCGCCGATTTGGCCGGCACCGGGCTGGGGGTCACCTCCTTGGTGTGCGGCGAGGTCCACACCCCCTATTTCACGCATAACCCCGGCACGTTGGAGCGCGCGCCCTGGATCGCGCGCCGCTTGATGCCGGCCATGGAGCCGGAGCAAGTGGCGGCGGCTCTGGTCAGCGCCGTTGAACGCGGCCGGCGCGAGGTGGTGCTGCCCGGCATGCTGCGCGTCTTCTTCGCCCTCCACGCCCTGGCGCCGCGCTTGGTGGCCGGACTGGCCGTGTGGAGTGGCTGGCGGCACGACCGGAGGCCGGCATGAGCCCGCACCGCCTCCCCGGCTGGACCCTGCCCAACGGGCATCTGGTCCGCGGCAATATGGAAGCGGCGCTGTGCCATTTCTTGGATGAGTACGCCTTCCCGCACCTGCATGCGGCCGGCGGCTTTGAGCTCTCCATCGGCACCGGCGCGCTGCGCCTGTATATCCCCTGCCTGACGCTCACCGATGTCCGCCGCGAGGGAGCGGAAGTGCTCCTCGAACCCATCGACTCGGTCCACCCCGGCAGCGGCGTGCGCCGGCTGCAGGGTTTGCGGCGCGACCACGGCCAAGCGTATTTCGTGATCGTCATTGCCCGCCAGCCCCTGCACCCGCAGGTGCCGGCCGACGCCTATGACGCGCTCTTTCCGTTGGAAGATTTCGCGCCGCTGCTGCGGTTTTTGCGAACCCTGCGATGAGCGGCTATGTCGAGCGCCTGCGCGCGCGTCTCGGGCCGCGCAAGGTCATCCTGGTTTACACCACCGCC
>JAGOBN010000561.1 GCA_017999235.1 Anaerolineales bacterium
GGGTGCGGCCGCGCGCCGCCGTGCCTTTCATGGGGCGGGCTGTCAGCCGGCGCCCCTCCAGCTGAAAAAACAGCTCCGGCGAGGCCGAGCAGGCGGCCCAGCGGCCGGTGTCCACGTAGGCGCCATGCGCGGCGCGCTGGGCGGCGGCCAGATCCACAAACAAGGCCCACGGGTCGCCGGCAAAGGGGGCGCGCAGCCGGTAGGTGTAATTGACCTGATAGGTGTCGCCGCGCGCGATGTGGTCCTTGATGCGGACCAGCGCGGCGTGGTAGCCGGCCTCGGTCACGGTGGGCGTCCACGCGCCCAGGCTATAGCCGCCGGCCCCGGGCGCGGGCGGGGGGATGACCTCCGGCGCCGGGAACAGGCCGAACCACACCAACGGCAGCGCGCCGTCCGCGGGGTGCGTCCGCAGCGCGGCATCAAAGGCCGGCGCGGCTTCGTAGCTCAGCCAGCCGGCCGCATGCCAGCCGGCCGCCACGCCGGCCGCCAGGCGCTGGACGGCCGGCCCGACCTGGTGGAGGCGCTCGGCCGTGATGATCTCGGCCGGTTGGGAGAAGCGCAGCCAGCCGCCGGCGGCCGGATCCTGCACAACAACACTGGGCATCATAACAACGGCATTATCCCTGAGGCGGGGCCGGCGGCCAAACTCCGGCCGGCGGCCAAAACCCGCCGGTCAAAGACGAGAAAGGCACCCCTGGCGGCCGAACCTGCTGGCGCGGGTAGAATATTCGGCATGTCAGACTTGTGGATGATGTTACTGCCAGTAGCGGCGGCCGTTGACTCAGAGGGCCGGCGCTGACCGCGGCCGGCGCGCCCTGTGCGAGGCTTCTATCCATGTCCCCACCCCGCTTCCTCGTCTCCGGTCTGATCAATATCGAAACCACCCTGCGGATTGACGCTTTTCCGCTGGCTTACAACCCGGTCAATTACCCGTTTTTTGGCGTCGCCAGCACCGTCTCCGGCGTGGGGTACAACGTCGCCAAGGCGCTGACCACGCTGGGCGCGGGGGTGCGGCTGCTCTCGTTGGTGGGGCAGGACCTGGCCGGCCGGCAGGTGCGCGCGGTGCTGGCCGGCGCGGGTCTGGCCGGCGAGGGCCTGCAGCCGGCCGAGCACACGGCCCAATCCGTCATCCTGTATGACGCGGCCGGCCGGCGGCAGATTCATGTGGACCTCAAGGATCTGCAGGAGCGCGTTTATCCGTTTGAGCACTTTCAGGCGGCGCTGGCCGTCAGCGAGGTGTGCGTGCTGTGCAACGCCAACTTCTCGCGGCCGTTCCTGCGGCCGGCGCAGGAGGCCGGCCGGCTGATCGCCACCGATGTCCACGCGCTGAGCGACCTGGACGACGCCTATAACCGCGATTTCATGCAGGCCGCGGACATCCTCTTTATGAGCCATGAGCGGCTGCCGGCGGCGCCGGAAGAGTGGGCGCGGGCCGTGCTGGCCCGGTACCGCCCGGAGATCGTGGTCATCGGCCTGGGCGCGGAAGGCGCGCTGTTGGCCGTGCGCGGCGCCGGCTTTATGGGGCGTTTCCCGGCCGCGGCCACCCGGCCGGTGGTCAACACCATCGGGGCCGGCGACGCGCTCTTTTCGGCTTTTCTGGCCGGCTATGCGCGCACGCGCGACCCGTATGCGGCGCTGCGCCGGGCGCAGGTCTTTGCCTCCTGGAAGATCGGCGTGGCCGGCGCGGCCGAGGGCTTCTTGGACCCGGCCGGCCTGGAGCAGCTGCTGACCTGACCGGCCGGCGCTAAAGCCCCAGCGTCTCCAGCGCCTGCGCCACACTGTCCTTCGCGCCGATCGCCACCTGCACGTCCGTCAGGTTGCCGGCCTCATCCACCACAAAGTGGCTGCGGATCACGCCCAGATAGGTGCGGCCCATAAACTTCTTCTCGCCCCAGACCCCGTAGAGTTCGGCCACCGCATGGTTTTCATCCGAGAGCAGGGTAAAGGGCAGGTTGAACTTGGTCTTGAACTTTTGATGGCTCTGGGCGCCGTCCGGGCTGATGCCCAGCACCACGGCGCTCCGGTCCTGGATGTCCACATACCGGTCGCGGAAGCCGCAGGCTTGCGTCGTGCAGCCGGGCGTATCGTCCTTGGGATAAAAATACACGATCACTTTTTGGCCGCGCAGGCTGGCGAGCGTGACGGGTTTTCCGTTTTCATCCGGCAGGGTGAAATCGGGGGCGGGTTGGCCGAGGGTGAGGGTCATGGCGGGCTCCTGAAGGTGAAGCCCAAATTGTATCGCCGCCGCGAGTAAAATAGCGGCATTCGAGTATGTCAGCCCAAGGAGCCGCCGCGTGACCACGACTAACCCGCTCTCGTTTGGCCCATACCGGGCGCATCAGGTGACCGACCGCGCGCTGATTGTGGAAGGCGCCGGCCTGACCCTGGCGCTGACGCCGCTCACCGACCGCCTGCTGCGCGTGCGCGCGGCGGCCGGGGGATTCGCGCCGCGCCGCTCCTGGGATGCGGCCCGCGCCGACGCGGATTTTGCGCCGGTCCCCTTTACGGTGGAGGTCTCCGAGGCCGAGCTGGTGCTGCGGGCCGGCGCGCTGGCCGCGCACGTGGACCGCGCCTCCGGCCGGGTGGCCTTGGCCGATGGCGCCGGCCGGCGCTTTGCCGAGGACGCCGCCGCGCCGGAAGCGTCCGCCGGCGGCCCGGTGCGCGTGGCCAAACAGATCGCGGCCGGCGAGCACTTCTACGGCTTTGGCGAACGCGGCGGCCTGTTTGAGAAGACCAACCGCCGGCTGGTGAACTGGACCACCGACCCGGTGAACCCGCACGGCCCGGCCGTGGACCCCATGTATATCGCCATCCCCATTTATCTGGCGGTGCAGCCCGGTCTGGCCTACGGGGTCTTTTTTCACAACACCTTCCGCAGCGTTTTTGAAGTAGGCCGCCTGCCGGCCGATCAGCTGCTCTGGCAGGCGGACGGCGGCGAGGTGGACTATTACGTGGCCTATGGCCCCACGCCGGCCGAGGTGGCGCGCAGTTGGGCGGCCTTGCTGGGTGTCACGCCTCTGCCGCCGTATTGGGCGCTGGGCCACCATCAAAGCCGCTGGAGCTACATGACGGCGGATGAGATCCGGGCCGTGGCCGCCGAGCTGCGCCGGCGCGAGCTGCCCAGCGACGCGATCCATTTCGACATTGACTACATGCGCGGCTTCCGGGTGTTCACCTGGGACCCCGCGCGCTTCCCCGACCCGGCCGGGCTGGTGGCGGACTTGCGCCGGGATGATTTTCACGCCGTCACCATCATCGATCCGGGGGTGAAGGCGGACCCCGCTTACGCTGTTTATCAAAGCGGCCTGGCCGGCGATCACTTCATCCGCACGGCGGCCGGTGAGGTGGCGCACGGCTACGTCTGGCCGGATGACTCGGTCTTTCCGGATTTCATGCGCCCGGAGACCCGCGCCTGGTGGGGCGAGCAGCAGCGCGTCCTGACCGAGGCCGGCGTGAGCGGCGTTTGGAACGATATGAACGAGCCGGTGGTGTTTGACAAGCCCTTTAGTG
>JAGOBN010000562.1 GCA_017999235.1 Anaerolineales bacterium
GCGGGGATGTGACCCTGGAGGCGCAGGGCGCGATCGCGCTGAAGAGCCCGTCCACAGATATCACCCTGGACTGCGCCAATTTCAAGGTGAAGGCCAGCCAGAACGTCACGGTGGAAGCCAGCAGCAACCTCGACCTGAAGGCCACCTCCAACTGCACCGTGCAGGGGACGGCCGGCGTCACGGTCAAGAACGCGGCCGCGCAGGTGGCGCTCAGCGGCCCCACCGTCAACATCAACAACGGCGCGCTGGAGGTGATGTAATGCCCGGCTATTTGCTCAACATGAGCGCGGTGGTGATGTGCGCGCACGGCGGCCAGGCCAAATTCGCGGCCCCCAACCCGCGCGTCAAGGTGGGCGGCTCGCCGGTGCCGATGTCCAGCGTGCCGTCGCTGGTGGCGGGCTGCGCGTTCCCGCCGCCGCCGGTGGCCAACGGCCCGTGCGTCACAGCCACCTGGATCCCGCCCACGGCCACCGTGCGCGTCAAATCGATGGGCCAGCCGCTGCTGGTGCAGAGCAGTCTGGCGACGTGTGTGCCCACCGGCACGCCCACTATCATCAGTTTTGCGGGCCAGGTCCGCGTGAAAGGCATGTGAGCGATGCGCGGCGCGCAGGCCAAGGAATTCCTGGGGCAGGGGCTGGCGTTTCCGCTCCAGCTCAACGCGCGCGGCGGGCTGGCCCTGGCGGCCGGCGAGCGCGATATCGAGCAGTCCATCCGCATCATCCTGGAAACTATGCCCGGCGAGCGCGTCATGCGCCCGGAGTTCGGGTGCCGGGTCAAGGAGCTGCTCTTCGCGCCGCGCAACGCCGCCACGGAAAGCCTGCTGATCCAATATGTGGAGCAGGCGCTGGGCCGCTGGGAGCCGCGCATCGACCTGCTCACCGTGGAAGCCCTGGACGACGAAGGCCCCGACGGCGCCTGGCTGGTGGCCATCCAGTACCGGTTGAAAGACACGCACGACGAGCGCAGCCTGGTCTATCCGTTCTTTATCGGCGCCGAAGCCTAAGCGAGACCGTATGCCTTTACCTGAACCCGTGCTCGATGATCTGCGCTTCCAGCGCGACCTGGTGGATGAAGCCCGCCGCCGGATTATCCGCTATTGCCCGGAGTGGACGGACTACAACCTGAGCGATCCGGGCATCACGCTGATTGAGCTGTTTGCCTGGATGACCGAGCTGATTGGATACCGGCTGAACCAGGTGCCGGAGAAGAATTACCTGCGCTTCCTGGACCTGCTGGGCGTGGCGCTGCAGCCGGCCACCAGCGCGCGCGGCGCGGCCACTTTTTATCTCTCGACGCGGTTCCCGCTCGCTCCGGAAGACGAAACCAACGCCGTCATTCCGCCGGGCTTTGAGATCGCCACGCGCCGCACCGACGAGGAGCCGGAGCTGATCTTCACCACTGACGAGCGCCTGACGATCGTCTCGCCGCGCCTCACCGATCTGCGCCGCGACGCGGAGTTCAACAAAAACTTCCAGCCGCGCCTGGGCGTGGAGGTCTTTCAGCCGTTCCATCCCCGGCCGCGGCCCGGCGACACCGCCTATTTTGGGTTTGCGCCCGAGCGCGATTTGCGCGGGCATATTCTGCAGCTGCACTTTGAGTGCGAAGAGACGCAGGCCACGGGCGTCCGGCGCAGCGATCCGCCGTGGGTGTGGGAGTGCTCGCTGGGCGACGGCCGCTGGGAAGAAGTGGTCCCCAGCAACCGGCACGGTGAGCGCGACACGACCGGCGGCCTGAACAACCCGCGCGGCCAGCTCACGCTGTATCTGCCGCTGACCTTCAAGCCGGACCAGGTCTTTGGCCGCCCGGCGCTGTGGGTGCGCTGCCGGGTGGAACAGCGCCGGCCCGAGCAGGGCATGTTCACTGAGTCGCCGCGCGTCCGCCAGATGACGGCCTACGCCATCGGGGCCACCACCCGCGTGACCCACGCCGTCATCGCCCGCGGCGAGGTGGTGGGCGTCAGCCGCGGCGAGCCGGGCCAATTCTTTCGTCTGCTCAATGCGCCGGTGCTTACGCCGGCCGCCGGCGAAACGCTGGAAGTGGAAGAGACGCGCTCTGGCGAGGTCGTCTTTGTGCCGTGGACGCTGGTGCCGGACTTCGCCAATTCGGACGCCTTCGACCGGCACTATACGCTCGACACCGCCTCCGGCGAGATCGCCTTCGGGCCGCTGGTGCGTCAGCGCGATGGCGGCATGCGCCAGTATGGGCGGGTGCCGGAGGCCGGCCGCGCCATCCGCTTCAGCCAGTATCGCTACGGCGGCGGCGCCGCCGGCAACGTGCCGGCCGGCAAGCTGCAGGTGCTCAAGGCCGCCATCCCGTACGTGGACCGGGTCGTCAACTTGGACCGGGCCGAAGGCGGCCTGGACTCGGAGAGCCTGGACGAAGCCAAACTGCGCGCCCGGCGCGAGGTGCACTCCCAGCAGCGCGCGGTGACGGCCGAGGACTTCGAGAACCTGGTCAAGAGCGCCATCCGCGAGGTGGCGCGGGCCAAGTGCCGGACCCCGGGGGCGGTGGCCGCCGGCGGCGCGCCGGCGCCGGGCGTGCTGGAGCTGCTGATTGTGCCAGCGGCGTTTGACAGCCTGCGGGCCGGCGACCGCACCAAGCTGGCGCTGGACGCGGACCTGGCCCGGCGGGTGCAGCGGCATCTGGATCAGTTCCGCCTGCTCACCACCACCCTGCGGATTCGCGAGGCCGAGTACGTGGGCGTGCAGGTGGAGGCCGAGATCGCGGTGGATGAATACGCGCGTCCGGAGCTGGTGCGCGAGCGCGTGATCGAGCGCCTGCGGAACTTCCTCACCCCGCTGGCGTTGACGGCCGGCGACGCCGGGCCGGACGCGGATTGGGAGGGCTGGCCGTTCGGGCGCGCGCTCTTCGTCTCCGAGCTGTACACCTTGATCCAGCAAGTGCCGGGCGTCAAGCACGTGCTGGATGTGCGGCTGGCCCAGCGGCCGGTGGTGCCGGCGGGTGAGTCGGCCGCGGACGGCGAGGCCAAGCCGGCGTTGACTCCGGTTTCCGGGCGTCGGCTGGAGATTGCGCCGCAGGCGCTGCTCTGTTCGTTGGAGCACACGGTCACCATCGTGGAGTTATAACGGAGCGCTATGGCCGCCGCGACCCTGGATTTGGCCGCTGATTTCTACACCCGTTATCCGGGCGAGCCGGTGACGTTCACCGCGCGGGTGGCGGCCGCCGCCGCGACCGGGAGTTTTACGGTGCAGGTGGGCGTGCCGGAGGGCCTCAGCGTGGACACGGCCGCCGGCCCGGAGGCGGCCGGCCAGCCGGAGTTTGCTTACGCCGAGGGCGCGCGCTACGTCTTGTGGACGGTGCCGGCCGGCGCGCTGGCGGCGGGCGCCCGCTGGGAATTTCGCGTCAGCGGCACCGTGGCGCCGACGGGCGCGGATGTGCAACTGGAGGTCTCCGCGCTCCTGCAGTTCGCGGGGGAGGCCGGCGCGCCGCAGACGCGCGGCTTGCAGATCCAGGTGGCCGCCCAGGGCCGTTACCTGCGCTATCT
>JAGOBN010000036.1 GCA_017999235.1 Anaerolineales bacterium
GGTCAGGCCGCCGGGAACAATGACCGTCTTCTCGCCGCACAGGATGTAAGGCCGCAGGTCAATGTGGCAGCCGGTCAGCTCCGTCTCCAGCAGGGTCGGGTGCCGGCTGAGGGCCAGGGTGGGCTGGGCGATGTAGGCGCGCGGGTGCGCGGCCACGCGTTCCCGGAATTGCGCGATCTCGGCGGCGCTGGCGTGCGGACCCACCAGCATCCCGTAGCCGCCGCTCTCGTTGACGGCCTTAACCACCAGCTGGTCCAGATTCCGCAGAATATGATCGCGGTCGGCGTCCTGCCAGCCCAGATAAGTGGGGACGTTGTTCAGCAGCGGCTCTTCGCCCAGGTAATAGCGGATCATCGCCGGCACGTAGGCGTAGACGGCTTTGTCGTCGGCCACGCCGGTGCCGATGGCGTTGGCGATGGTGACATTGCCGGCCCGGTAGGCGTTGAGCAGGCCGGCCACGCCCAGGGCGCTGTCCGGCCGGAACGCCAGCGGATCGAGGAAATCATCGTCCACCCGGCGGTAGATCACATCCACCAGCTTGAGGCCGTGCGTGGTGCGCGTGTAGATCTTGTTGTTGTGCGCCACCAGGTCGCGGCCCTCGACAATTTCAATGCCCATCTGCCGCGCCAGGAAGGTGTGCTCGAAGTAGGCCGAGTTGTGCAATCCCGGCGTCAGCAGCACCACGTTGGCGTCCGAGTAGCCGTGCGGGGCCGCCGCGCGCAGCGTGTTGAGCAGTTCCTGCGGGTAGTGCTCAATCGGCTGCACCCCGCAGCGCGCCAGCAGGCTGGCGAAGGTGCGCTTCATCACCTGGCGGTTCTCCAGCATGTAGCTGACGCCGGAGGGCGAGCGCAAGTTGTCTTCTAATACGTAATACTCGCCATCGCCGCCGCGCACCAGATCGGTGCCGACGATGTGGATGTAGGCCTGTTTGGGGACGGGCAGGCCCACCATTTCGCGCCGGAAGTGCCGGGCGCTGAACACCAGCTCGGCCGGCACCCGCTTCTCGCGCAGGATGCGCTGCTCATGGTAGATATCGCGCAGGAACAAATTCAGCGCCGTCACGCGCTGGGTCAGCCCGCGCTCCAGGCGCTCCCATTCGGCGCGCGGGATCAGGCGCGGCACCAGGTCAAAGGGGAAGATGCGCTCCACGCCGGCGGCCTCGCCGTAGACGGTGAAGGTGATGCCCTGATGCAGAAAGGCGGCGTCGGCCAGCCGGCGGCGTTCGGCCAGCGCTTCGGGCGTCAGCTCGCGCAGATAGTCGTAGAGCGCGCGGTAGTGCGGGCGCGGCTCGCCGGGCGCCGCGAACATCTCATCAAAGAAGCCGCTCAGGTCGTAACGCTCGGGGAGCACGGAGGCCGGCATGGGGGAAGTTTACCGGAGCCGGCCCAGGCCGCAATGGGGTGTTTGGCGCATCGCCCCGCCCCCTGTTCAGGTGGGGTCGGCGGCCGGCGGCGCTTCCGCCGCCAGCTTGCGCGGGATCAGGCGCAGGCGCGCGATGCGCAGGCCGTCCATGGCCTCCACCACCAGGCGCACCGGCTCCACCTCCAGGAGGTCGCCCACCTTGGCCATGCGCCCCAGCCGGCCCAGCACGAAGCCGGCGATGGTGTCGTAGTAATCGTCCTGCAGGCTCAGGCTTAATTGCTCGTTGACGGTCTCGATCAGGGTCAGCCCGTCCACCAGCGCCGAGCCGTCCGGCAGGCGCTGGATCTCCGGCGTGGTGCGGTCAAAGGAATCGTGAACCTCGCCCACGATCTGCTCCATCAGGTCATCCAGCGTCACCAGGCCGGCGGTGCCGCCGTACTCGTCCAGCACAATGGCCAGGTGCTGGCGTTTGGCCCGGAACTGCTGCAGCAGGTTGTCCAGCCGGATGGTGTCCGGCACAAACAGGGCCTCGCGCAGCAGGCCGCGGATCGTGGCGGCGCGGCGCTGGTCATGCTGGACGCGCACCAGGTCCTTGACGTGCGCCACGCCGATGACGTGGTCTAGATCGCCTTCGTAGATCGGGAACTTGGAGCGCGGGTGCTGGATGGCCAGGGTGATCAGGTCGTTGACGGGCGCGTCCGCGTCCACGGCCTGCATCTCCGTGCGCGGCACCATCAGCTCACGCGCGGTCAGGTCGCCAAAATCGAAGACCGCGTGGAGCATATCGCGCTCGGTGTCTTCCAGGACGCCGCTTTCCTCGGAGGCCGCCACCAGAAGCTTGAGCTCCTGGACCGAATACCCGCCCTCGTCGGCGCGGGCCTCGCTCAAGCCCAGCAGGCGCAGGCACAGGTCGGCGGAGGTGTTCAAGGCCCAGATGAAAGGCCGGGCCATGGCGCCCATGATCAACACCGCCGGGCTGACCGTGAGCGCCACGCGCTCGGTGTACTTGATCGTGACGGTCTTGGGGACCAGCTCGCCGACCACCACGCTCACAAACGTCATCAACAGGAAGGAGATCACGGCGGAAATGGTGCGGCGCACGGATTCTTCCAGGCTTTGCAGGGGCCAGGCCAGCAGGCCCGCAAACGTGGCGGTGAGCACGGGCTCGCCCACCCAGCCGAGGCCGATGCCGGCCATAGTGATGCCTAACTGGGTGGTGGCGATGTAACGGTCCAGGTCGTTCACCACCCGGCGCGCCGCGCCGGCGCCGGCCGCGCCCCGCTGGACCAGCTCGTCCAGCCGCGTCTTGCGGACGCGCACCATGGAGTATTCGGCGGCCACAAAAAAAGCGTTGACGGCCAGCAGGCCGAGCAGCCCCAGCAGATCGCCCAGACTGAAGTTGGTGGTCATGCCAGGAACACCGCCGCGGCGTAGCCGACCACGGCCGCGTAATCGCCGCTGACGGCGCCGGAGGTGGCGTAGCCGACCACGCGCGCCGAATGGGCGCCCAGCGCGCCGGCCGCCCACAGCCCGGCCGCCAGCGCGCCTGCCCCGCACGCATAGCCGCGCCCGGCCGCGTGAACGGCCAGCACCGCCGCCGGGTCAAAGGCGGCCACCGGCGCCAGCAGCGCCTGGTCGAGGCGCTCGGCCTCCGCTTGCGGGTAATAGTGGGAGAGGTCGGAGCTGACCACCAGCAGGGCGCGCCGGCCGGCCAGGAGCTCGCCTAGGAGCGCGCCTAAAGCGGCGGCCACCGGCGCGGTTTGCTCGCGCAGCATCAGGGGCGCCAGCTGAAAACCCGGCGCTAAAACGCGTTGGAGGAAAGGCAGTTCCATTTCGATGGCGTGCTCGCGATCATAAGCCAGGGCCGGCAGTGCCGCCGCCGCGGGCGTGTTCAACGCCGCCGCCAGACGCGCGCGGATCTGCGCCAGCAGAGGCTGGTCCACCGGCACCGCGCCCAACGGCGTGGTGTAAGCGGCGTGGGCGCTGGTGAGGACCGGGCCGTCGGCGTGGAAGTGGCTGGGGCTGAGGATGACCACCACCTCAAAGGCTTGGCCGCGCACCCACTGGAAAGCGTGGGCGGCCACCGGCCCGGAGTACAGCAGGCCGGCATGGGGGGCCAATACCCCGACCACGCGCGCCGCGGCCGCCGGCGGCGGCGCTTGCGCCAAGTAGTCGTCTACAAGACGCGCCAGGCTGGCTGCGTCACCGGGATACCACCGGCCGGCAATGGGGGAAGGACGTAAGTCGTCAGGCATAGGATGGTTAGCGCCGGCGGTCAGAGCCGTCCGCGGCTAACCCAGGCAGATTGATTGTAGGGGGAGGCGCGGCGTTGGTCAACGGCGTCAGCGCTGGAGCCAGACGGCGGCCGCGAGCAGGGTCAGCAGGCCGGCGCCCAGCGCGCCCGCCGCGATCCAGCGGGTTGGGCCGGCGGCGGGGTCCACCAGCTCGACGACCGGCGGCGTGAACGGCTCGGCGGCGGGGCGCAGCACCGGCCGCCAGACCGGGCCGAGCACCCAGGCCATGGCCAGGCCGCCGGCCAGCCCGCCGAGGTGCGCCCAGTTGTCGATGCGCGAGCCGGACTGGAGGCCAAAGAACAGGTTGAAGCCGGCGATAAACAGGACATTCTGCAGGCCGGCCCGCGCGCGCTCCCCCAGCAGGCGCCGGTTGCGGTAGAGCAGCACCGCCTGCGCGCCGATCAGGCCGAAGACGGCGCCGGACGCGCCCACCGAGGCGGCCGGGCTGAAGAGAAAGCTGGCCGCGCTGCCGGCCAGGCCGGCGTAGAAAAAGAGGGCCAGAAAGCGCCCCGCGCCGTAGAAGCGCTCAATCTCGCGCCCCAATTGGAACAAGGCGTAGGCGTTGAAGAAAAAGTGCAGGAGACTGCCGTGGATGAAGATCGCCGTCACCAGCCGCCACCACTCACCCTGAAGGATCAGGGTATTGACCTTGGCGCCCAAGGCCAGTATCGGGTCCACGTCGCCGGCGAACGGCGCCAGGGCCAGTTGACCCAGGAACACCACCCCGAGGAGCCCGAGCACGCCGTAGGTGGCCCAGACCCGGCGGGCGGGCAGCCGCATCCGGAGGGTGGCCGGTTGGTCCGGGGCCGGCGGTTGGTCCGGGGCCGGCGGTTGGTCCGGGGCCGGCGGTAAGCCCGCCGCCGGCGGTAAGCCCGCCGCCGTCACAGCGTTACCGTCCGCGGGGTGACGCGGCTGTGCTCGGCTTCGATGATGGCGATAATCTGATCCACCGTGGTTTCCAGCGACATATCCCGGTTGAGCACGCAGTAGTCAAACTCCTGCATGCGCTCCAGTTCGCGGCGCGCGGTGGCGATGCGCAGCTTGAGGCCTTCCGGGGTCTCGGTCTTGCGCTCGCGCAGGCGGTCCACCAATTCCTTCTCCGAGGCCGGCGCCAGGAAGATCAGCACCGCCTGCGGGCTGAGCGAGCGCACTGTGGCCGCGCCCTGCACGTCCAGGCGCATGATCACGTCCTGGCCGGAGGCCAGCGCGTCGCGCACCTGCTGTTTGGGGATGCCTTTGTAGTCGTTGTAGACGCGCGCCCACTCCAGGAGTTCGTGGGTGTCGATCATCTCCGCGAACTGGTCGTTGGAGATGAAGAAGTAATCGCGGCCGTGGACCTCGCCGGAGCGCGGCGGGCGGGTGGTGGCCGTCACCACGAAATGGAACGGCATGCGCCGCTCCTTCATGCGCTGCAAGACCGTGTCTTTGCCGACGCCGGACGGGCCGGAGATGACAATCAGCAGCGGCTGGCGTTGGGGCAGGTCGGACCAATCATCGGACACGCGGGCGTTTCCTTGAACTCATCGGTAGGGGTTATTATAATGGACGCCTAGCCGCTCCCATTCAATGGTAATGTGCCTTATGCCCAACTACGATTATTTTTGCGCCGGGTGTCAGAAACGGGTGTCGATCTTTCAGAGTTATCGGGATTACGGCGTGAAGCCGGTCCGCTGCCCGGAGTGCCGCGGCCGGCAGCTCAAGCGGCTGATCAATCGCGTGCGCGTCCGGAAGAGCGACGATCAGCGGTTGGAAACGCTGGCCGATCCCAGCGCGCTGGGCGACGTGGACGAGAACGACCCGCGCTCGCTGGGGCGCGCGATGCGCAAGATGGGCGAGCAGATGGGCGAAGAACTGCCGGCCGAGTTCGGTGAGATCACGCGCCGGCTGGAATCGGGCGAAGACCCGGAGGCGATCGAGAAAGACATGCCGGAATTGGCCGGCGGCGGGGAGGCCGGCGGCGGGGAGGCCGGCGGCGACATGGGCGGCGACGAGTAAGCGGCCGCTCAGCGGGCCGGCGCGGCCAGCCGGGCGCTGACCACGTGCCAGACGGCGGCGGCCAGCGTGTCCACGGGCTGGGCGGCCTCCAGCTTTACCCAGCGGGCCGGCTCGGCGCGGCACAACTCCAAATACCCTTCGCGGACGCGCTGGTGGAAGGCCAGCGCGTAAGCGTCCAGGCGGTTCCACTCCTCGCGGTTGGCCAGCCGCCGCTGCAGCCCGGTCTCGGGGTCTAAATCAAAGAGCAGGGTTAAATCCGGCTGCAGCCCCTGGGTGGCGAAGGCCGTAATTTGCCGCAGGGCCGCCAGGTCCAGCCCGTGCCCATATCCCTGATACGCCAGCGTGCTGTCGAAATAACGGTCGCTGAGCACCACCCCGCCGGCCGCCAGATGCGGCTGGATGCGTTCCCCCACCAGCTGCGCGCGCGCCGCGGAATACAGCAGAATCTCGGCCCGCGGCTGCATGGCCGTGTTGCGCAGATCGTGCAGCACGGCGCGCACCTGCTCGCCGATGTCGGTGCCGCCCGGCTCGCGCGTGAGCAGGACCGTCTGGCCGGCGGCGCTCAGCCGCTCCGCCAGGCGCTTGATCTGGGTGGATTTGCCGGAGCCGTCCGGGCCTTCAAAGGTAATAAACATGCGTGTGGCCGCCCCACAACCCAGCCGGGCGATGGCTGATGACGGGCGGGGGTTCCCTAGTCCCTGAAGATCCGCACCCAGCGGCGGGGCTCTTTGCCGTAGGAATGCGAGATGAGGTTGGCTTTGCGCGCCAGCTCATGCTGCAGCCGGCGGATGTAGGCCGAGGCCGGCGGCAGATCCGCCGACGGTTCGCCGCGCATCACGGCCGCGATGGCCTCGCGCGTCTCGGCCAGGGCGTCGTCGGTGGCGTTCTCGGTCTCCAGCGGCACCGTGCGCAGATTGAATAGATCCGAGAGGAAATTTTCGATTTGCGCGGTGGTGTTGGCGCGCAGGACGTAGATGGGCAGGCCGCGCTCCTCGGCGTCCTCGATCGAGCGCTGGCGCTGGCGGTAATAGGTCTTGAGGGTGACCATGGCCTGCGCCTTGTCCACGTCATCCACCAGCACGGCCGGCACCCGCAGGTGGCGCGCCGCCTGCTCCAGCCGGTTGCGCGCGATGCCGTAGGCGTAGATGCGCATGCTCTCCAGCAGGCTGGCGCCGCGTCCCGGCTCGCTCTCGGGCTCCATCCCGCGCGCCGGCCGGCCGTTGCCGCCGGGCGGGGGCGGGGTCAGGTCGCGGGCCGGCAGGTCGCGCAGGCTGCGGCCGCGGCCGCGGCCGGGCGGCGCCGCCTCGACCGGGGTCTCGACCTGGATCTCGCCGTGGTCGTCGCGGTAGCGCAGTTCCGGCGGTTTGGGCCGGCCGCGCAGGAAGGTGTCCACGGCCGCGGCCACATCATGGTGGACGGCCAGCCGCTCACGGTCCTGGATCTCGATCAGCACGTCAAAGGTGGGCGGGGCGCGGCGTTCCAGCACGGTCTTCTGCGTGCCGCGCCGGCGGGCTTCCTCGTCCGAGAGCGTCACGCTCTCAATGCCGCCGATCAGGTCCGCCAGGGTCGGGTTGAGCATCAGGTTTTCGAGCGTGTTCCCGTGGGCGGTGCCGATCAGCTGCACGCCGCGCTCGGCGATCGTGCGCGCCGCCTGGGCCTCCAGCTCGCGCCCGATCTCGTCGATGACGATGACCTCCGGGTTGTGGTTTTCCACCGCCTCGATCATCACCTCATGCTGGAGGTTGGGCTGGGCCACCTGCATGCGGCGGGCGCGGCCCACGGCCGGGTGCGGCACATCGCCGTCCCCGCCGATCTCGTTGGAGGTGTCCACCACCACCACGCGCTTCTGGTCCGCCAGGATGCGGGCGGCTTCGCGCAGCATGGTAGTTTTGCCCACCCCCGGCCGGCCCAGCATCAGAATGCTCTTGCCGCCCTGGATAATGTCCTGGATGATGTCGATGGTGCCGTAGACGGCGCGGCCGACGCGGCAGGTCAGGCCCACAATCTGGCCGCGCCGGTTGCGGATGCAGCTGATGCGGTGCAGGGTGCGCTCCATGCCGGCGCGGTTGTCGGCGTCGAAGGCGCCGATGCGCGTCACCACGTAGTCGATCTCGGCGCGCGTGATCTCGGCCGGGGCCAGGATCACCTCGCCGTCGATGTACCGGGCGGTGGGGACCCGGCCCAAATCCAGGATGATCTCCAGAAGTTCATCGCTGCGGTTGGCGGCGGTCAGCGCGCCGCCGATGGAAGGCGGGATGACCGCCATAAGCGCGTGCAAGTCGTCGGTGATGCGTCGTTGCATAAGTGTTATCGCGTCCGGCGGCCGGCCGGAGCGCCCTCAATTCTCATGGATTTTCAGCCGCGCGCCCGCCATCGGCGTGGTGGCGTTGCCTTCCAGGGCCGGCAGCGGCTTCAACACCGGTTCCGAGACGCGCACGGCCAGCCGTTTCACCATCACCGCCTGCGAGCCCAGCCCTTCCAGGCGGCTGGCCTGAAGAATCTCCTGCAGCCAGTCCTGATAGCGGCGCACGCAGACGTAAATCGGCCGGCCGGCCCGGTTGGCGCCGGCCAGCCACTGCAAGGCGGCCAGCAGGATCTCGGCCGAGCGGTCATAGGCCTCCGGGTGCAGATACGGCTCCACCCACAGGCCGCTGGGTCCGCGCTTCACATCCAGGAAAGCCGTCAATTCGCCGTCCTGCTCAAACACCAGGCCCTGGCCCGGCCGCGGCACCGGCTCAACTTGCTGCACCAGCCGCGGCACGTTGTTGGCGTACAGCAGGCTCACGGCCAGCGCATCCGCCGGGGTGGCCGGCCGGGCCGCGCCGGCGGACGGGGCGCGGGCATCCAGTTCGCCGGCCAGCCGCCAGATGGTCTGCCGCGCGTAGATGGCGAAGCCGGCCAGGCGCAAGGCCTCAAACTCAC
Organism: Anaerolineales bacterium; assembly: GCA_017999235.1. Next base: position 8,574 of record JAGOBN010000036.1, read on the forward strand.
CGCTGCTCTCATCCACCTCGGCGATCAGGTTATGGCCGCCGCGCGCGCCGGCCTCGGCCGCCAGGCGCTCCACCAACGGCAGCCAGGCCCGGTTGGCGGGCGTCCAGGCGGGGGCGATAAACAGCGCGCGGGCTTGTTCTTCGCCGGGGCGGTGCCGCAGCTGGCCAAACCCCACCTGTTGGCCCTCGCGCCAGACCAGGGTCGGGGCGCCGGCGCCCGGCATCAGATACGCGAGCAATGCGTTTTGGAGGGGGTGGCTGTCGCGGGTAAGCCGGGTGATCGAGTCGAGGCAGATGCCCTCGGCGCTCAACTGCCGCACGACGCTGATATCCCGCCAGTCAAAAAGCCGGATCATCGCGCGGGGCGGTCCAACTCCGAGGGCAGGGTTACCTTGGTGGCGCGCTCAAACAGGCTCTTCAAAGCCGCCTGGAAGCGTTCCACCTCCCGGATCGTCCCCCGCCGGGTGCGGGGGATGCCCGCCTGATCGGTGGTTAACATGCCTTTGTGGCGGAAATAGTCGCGATACAGTTCGGCCAGCACGTCTTTTTCCGGACGTTGTTTCTCGCGGGCGATGACCTTGGCTTGCAGGGGCAGCGGGTTGGCGGCCTCCTCGGGGATGACCTCCGGCCAGAAGGGGCTGTGCTCGTCAACATCCACCATCCCGTAAAGTTCCACCGCCGTTGGGCGGCGCACGCCGGCCACCATCCCAAAAAGCGACTCCAGACCCTCCGAATTGCGGCGCCACCAGCGCACGGCTTCAGGGTCGGCCAGCCATTCCCATTCATAATCACCGGGGTCAGCCCCAAACCGGCCGGCCAGGCTGATCGATTCGTAAGTGTTGATGTACTCGCCCAGACGCTGCCACAACCGCACCGGCGCCAGCATCACCAGCTGGGTCTCCGGCATCTTAACCAGCTCGGCGAAGCGGTAGTTGGGGCTGTCGTTGACGAGGAAGGATTTAATCTTGGTCACAGCTGACCTGTACTGGGCGCAGCGGAGACTAAACAAACCTGAGAAACACGCCCTGAGAAGAATTCTACCATGCGCCGCCGAGCGGGGACAACCGCATTATGGTGGATTAGTTTGAGGGCGCTCCGCGCCGCCAAACTAATTGTTAACGCGCGGCCGCCGAGACCCTTTGGTTGTGATTCTTGGCTAGGCTGTTACAATAGCGGCCACGCCGTGGGCGGCCAACGCCCAATCCTGATTTCACCTAAAAGGAGTCTCGGAATGAAGAAGCTGACCCTACTCAGTGGTCTGGCGGCAGTCGGGTTGATCCTGGCCGCCTGCCAACCGGTCGCCACCCCCACCGCCGCGCCGGCCGCCACGGAAGCGTCCGGCTCCAGTCTGCCGGATCTCGGCGGCCAGGACATCACCGTCGCGATCGAGAACGCCTATCTGCCGTTCAACTACATCCGCCTGGACAACGGCGTGGCCGAGGGCTGGGATTACGACACCCTGGCCGAGATCTGCGCGCGCTTGAACTGCAAGCCCGTTTACCAGGAGATTGCCTGGGACTTCATGATCGCGGCGGTGTCCGACGGCCAGTTCGATGTGGCCGCCGACGGCATCACCATCACCGAAGAGCGCGCCAAGGTGGTGGATTTCTCCATCGGTTACATCAACGTCGACCAGCGCATTATGGTGCGTTTGGATGAGACGCGCGTGGACAGCCTCGATGGCTTCAAGACCGGCGATCTCAAAGTGGGCACCCAGAAAGGCACCACCAACTACGATGAGGCCGTCAAGCTGGTGGGCGAGAACCGGGTGACCGCCTTCGACACCTTTGGCGATGCCGTCCAGGCCCTGATCAACGGCGACGTGGACGGCGTGGTCATCGACGACACCGCCGGCCAGGGTTACGTGGGCGTCAACGCCGACAAGATCAAGCTGCTGCCCGGCAAGCTGGTGGGCCAGGAACTGGGCTTCGTCTTCCCCAAGGGGTCGGCGCTGAAGGCGCCCTTTGACGCCGCGCTCCAGTCGATGATGGCCGATGGCACCCTGGCCAAGATCAATGCGAAGTGGTTTGGCCCGGACTTCGTGATGACGTACGACGAGATCGCGCCGGGCGCCTACGACAACCCGACGCCGACCCCCAAACCGTAACACCATCCGTCAACAAAGCGCGGCGCGCCGAGGCCAACTCGGCGCGCCGCCTTTATCAAAGACCTCATGGCTCCTTCGTCCTCCAGCGCCGCCGCTCCCAGTTCTTCCCAGGGACAGCTCGTCACCCGCTTAACCCAGCTGCCCTGGTGGCTGATCTTAATGCTGTTGGCCGGGGTGCTCCTGACGTATCAGATTCTCAACGACGACCTGTCCTCATTTATCTTCGATAAGCTGAGCCAGGGTATCCTAACGACGATCCTGGTGACCGTGATCGCCTACTTCTTCGCCATCCTGCTGGGGCTGTTGGGCGGCCTGGGGCGGGTCTCGAAGAACCCGGTGCTCTACAACTTGGCCACGCTGTATGTGCAGATCATCCGCGGCGTGCCAATCCTGGTGCAGATCTTCTATTTCGCGTTTGTGATGGTGCCGGCGATTACGGCCCTGTTGAACGCGCTCGGCCAGATGATTGACCCCGGCGGTTGGTTGGCGACCCTGTCCAACCAGGATCTCCCCATGATCGTGCGCGTGGTGGTGGCTCTGGCTTTCGCCTACGGCGGCTTCGAGTCGGAGACCTTTCGCGCCGGCATCGAGTCCATCGGCAAGGGTCAGATGGAGGCCGCCCGTTCGCTGGGCATGAGCTACGTTCAGGCCATGCGCTATGTGATCCTGCCGCAGGCCATCCGGCGCATCCTGCCGCCGCTCGGCAACGACTTTGTCTCGATGCTGAAAGATTCATCGTTGGTCTCGGTGCTGGGGGTGCGCGACATCACCCAGGAAGCGCGCCTGTATATGGCCGCCTCGTTCGTGTACCCGCCGACCTTGAACATGCTCGCCTTCATTTACCTGAGCATGACGCTGATCCTCTCCTTGGCGGTGAAATGGCTCGAGAATCGGATGGGCAAAGATGGGCATTGAAACCGCGCCGCCGGCCATGATCACGATTGCGGGGCTGATCAAACACTTCGGGCGGGTGCGGGCGGTGGATGGCGTGGACCTGACGGTGGGGGCCGGCAAGGTGATGGTCATCATCGGCCCGAGCGGCTCGGGCAAATCCACCGTCTTGCGCTGTATCAACCACCTAGAAGTGCCGACGGGCGGCGAGATCTGGGTGGACGGCATTAAGCTGACCCACAACCGGAAGGACATCAACGCCATCCGGGCCGAGGTGGGGATGGTCTTTCAGCAATTCAACCTGTTCCCGCACCTCACGGCGCTGGAGAACATCACCCTGGCCCAAAAGATCATTCGGAAGCGCGGCGAGGCGGAAGCCCGCCAAATGGCGCTGCAGCAATTGGAGCGGGTGGGCATCCCGGAAAAAGCCCAGGTGTACCCCAGCCAGCTGTCCGGCGGCCAGCAGCAGCGCGTGGCCATCGCCCGCGCGTTGGCCATGAACCCCAAGATCATGCTCTTTGACGAGCCGACCTCGGCGCTGGACCCGGAGATGATCAAAGAGGTGCTGGACGTGATGCAGGACCTGGCGCGCTCCGGCATGACCATGGTGGTGGTGACCCACGAGATGGGCTTTGCCCGGAACGCCGCCGACGAGATTGTGTTCATGGACCACGGCAAGGTGGTGGAGCGCGGCACCCCCGCGCAGTTCTACGACAACCCGCGCGAGGCGCGGACGCGGCAATTCCTCAGCCAGATCCTGCATTAAGCCTGACGCCAACCATCCCCACCTCATCAATTTGACTCTAATTTAGGGCCGGCGGGCCGCTTCGTCGCTATAATCTGAAACACATCCCGCGCGGTGTGACCGCGCGCTGGCCGAGTGGATCGGCGTCAGATTCTATGCTCTCCGCGCCCACCCTATTTCCGCCTTCGGCCGCCCCCACCTACGTCATTTTGCGCGTCGGCCCCCAACTCTTTGCGCTGCCCTTGGGGTGTGTCACCCGCGCCCTGCGGATGGCGGCCTGCACCCCGGTGCCGGATGCGCCGGCCTGGCTGGTGGGGCTCTTGAACCTGGCCGGGCAGAGCCTGCCGGTTCTGGATCTGGGCCGGCGGCTGGGGCAGCCCGGTCAAACGCCCACCCCCGCCCACCGGCTGCTCATCGTGGCGGGCGCCGCCGGCCCGTTGGCCCTCATGGTGGACGAGATCACCGAGGTCTTGACGCCGGCGGCCGGCCTGGACCCCGCGCCGCCCACGGACGGTACGCCCTCGGTGGTCAGCGCGGCTTTGCACGTGGGCGCGGACCTGGCGCTGATCCTGGATCCCGCCCAACTGCTGCCCGGCGAGCCGCTCAAAGCCGGCCGATGAACGCCACCCGGCCGGCCGAACTCCCCGACGCCGTTTACCGCCGCCTGAGTGAGCTGGTGCGCGCGCGCACCGGCTTATGG
>JAGOBN010000563.1 GCA_017999235.1 Anaerolineales bacterium
GTCTACCTTAGCTTGTGTTGCTAGCTTCTTGTCACTCTTCAGTTGTTAAGGTGCCGCCTCCCCCGCGCCAACTGCCGCAGACAGAAATACCGACGCACTCTCCGCGCATCGGGATCTCTCTCATGAAGCTTTGGGAACTTCGGGGGGGATCAGACTTCAGTTGTGCAGATCCGCCACGTTTCTTGTGGCAAGACCGTGTTCTGTCTGGCGAAGGAGAATTATACGTGGATCAAACCAAGAGTCAAGCAGCTTAACCTTAAAGATTCTTCACATCTCTCGCCGGCCATCCAAGGCCCGGCTCAAGGTGGTTTCATCCGCATATTCAAGATCGCCGCCCACCGGCAAACCGCGCGCCAGCCGGGTCACTTTCGCCCCGGACGCCACCAGCTGCCGCTGGATATACATGGCGGTGGCTTCGCCCTCGAGGCTGATGTTGGTCGCCAGGATCACCTCGCGCACCGGTGCGGTCTGCACCCGAACAACCAGCTCATGAATCCGCAGATCTTCCGGGCCAACCCCCTCCACCGGCGAGATGGCCCCGTGCAGCACGTGATACCGGCCTTTAAATTGCCCGGTGCGCTCAATGGCCAGGGCATCCAGCGGCTCTTCCACAACGCAAATCAAGCCGGCCTCCCGGTTGGGGTCGGCACACACGCGGCACGGATCGACCTGCACATCGGCAATGTTGAAGCACACCGAGCAGAACCGGGTCTGCTCGCGCAATTCAAGCAGCGCCGCCGCGAGATCCTGGGGCTGCTGCCCGTCCCCGCGCAAGAGAAAGAAAGTCAGCCGCGAAGCCGACTTGGGGCCGATGCCGGGCAGCCGGCTCAACTCATCGATCAGCCGCTGGACGGCTTTGGGGACGGTGAGACTTGACATACCGCACGCCTCACAAGCCCGGCAGGCCCAGGCTGGCGTTCAGACTCTGGAGCCGTTCCGCGGCCATAGTTTGAGACTGTTCGAGGGCGTTGTTAAGCGCCACGACCAGCAGATCCTGCAACAACTCGCGATCACCCTGCGCCATCACCGCCGGCGCAATTTCGATCTGATGGATGCGCTGCCGGCCATCAATAACGACCTTCACGGCTTCCCCGCCCGCCTGCACGGTCAGCCGCTGCTCCGCCAGCTCGTCTTGCGCTTGACGCATCTCGTCCTGCAGTTTAGCCATGCGCTCCATCAAGCCGGCGTTCAGGCCGGGCGGCGGGCGATTGCCTTTCAATTTTGCCATCGGGTTCCTCGCTTTCGCGCCGGCGCGCCGCCGGCCGCTATTCCACGATCTCGCCGCCCAAATCCCGAAGCGCCGTGGCCACCATGCCCTCGGGCGGCAGGCCGGCCCGCGGATCCACCGCCCGGGCCGCGCGAGATTCAGCCGACTGAAAACGAACGGTGTGGGGCGCGCCCAAAACTTCGGTCAGCGCGCCGCCCAGGGTATCCACAAATTCCGGCCGGCCTTTGAGCCGGTCCAAAAAGCCTTTGTTGGCCAGCACAATCAACGCCTGGCCCTCCAGTCCATCCAACGCGCACTGCTCGAGTTCGGAAAGCGTCAGCTTCTTGATCTTGTTGCGTTCCAGCAGGAGATCCAGCGCGCGCCGCCAGGCGGCCGACAAATCCAGCGCCCCCGACCGCGCCGCCGGTGCCGTAGCGGCCGCGGCTTCACGCCCGCGCGCCGCCGCCGGTTCTGGCCCAGCCGCCGCCGGCAGCGGGCCCGCACACTCTACGACGGCTAATTCCAATGGCAGCTGCGGCTGCCACCCCGCCTTGACCTCATTGGCCGCCGCCCCAAAAGCGCGGATGGCCCGGAGCAGAGCCGGCGCCGTCCACGTTTCCGCCTGGGCCGCCATCAGCGCGCGATTATCGGCCGTGGCGTCCACCAAGGCGGCGTTGCCCAGCTTGACCAGCAGCACCGCCCGCAAATAATCCACCACCTGGCGCGCCAACTGGCGCGGGTCCGTGCCGGCGTCCACCGCGGCGTTAACGAACGTCAAGCCGGCCGGCAAATCGCCGGCCGCCAGGGCCGCCGACAGTTGGTGCACCGTCTGACCCACCGCCGTGCCCAAAAGCGCCTGGGCCTGAGCCAGGCTGACGTGGTCATCGGCCGAGACCAGCTGATCCAGCAAACTGATCGCATCCCGCAGCGCGCCGGTGGCCTGGCGCGCCACCAGCTCCAACGCCGCCGCTTCCACCTGCAGCCCTTCCTGCGCGCACATGGTCTGCAGGCGGGCGACAATATCGGCCACCGGGATCCGCCGGAACTCGAAGCGCTGGCAGCGCGAGGCGACCGTGGCCGGCACCTTATAGCTTTCGGTGGTGGCCAGGATAAAGATAGCGTGCGCCGGCGGCTCTTCCAGGGTCTTCAACAAAGCGTTGAAGGCGCCCATCGAGAGCATGTGGACTTCATCGATGATGTAGATTTTGAACCGGCCCTGGGCCGGGGAGAAGTTGATCTTATCGCGCAGCTCACGGACGTTCTCGACGCTGTTATTAGAAGCGCCGTCAATCTCAATCAGATCAAGGAAGCGGCCTTCGTTGACGGCCAGGCAGTGCGCGCAGGTGTTGCAGGGGCGCTGGGCCGGGTCGGGGGCCAGACAATTAACAGCCTTGGCGACCAGCCGCGCGCTGGTCGTTTTGCCGCAACCGCGCGGGCCGGAGAATAAATAAGCATGCGCAATCCGGTCCAGTTGGAGGGCATGACGCAAGGTCTGGACAATGTGCTCTTGGCCGACCACCTCATCCCACAACTGGGGGCGCCACTTGCGATACAGGGCTTGGGCGGGCATGCGGTTGGAACCTTTATGACTTGTTGGCAGGTTGAGCGAGGAGTGTAACAGACGGGTACGCTTCAAGCAAGATGCGCTATGCTATACTGCCGATAGGCGGGCAAGGAGAACACGCATGCCGAATTTAGGTGGCTGGGAATGGCTGATCATTTTGGCGATTGTGGTGCTGGTCTTCGGGGTAGGCCGGATTGCCAAGATCGGGGGGGAATTGGGCGGCGCTATCCGCCAATTCCGGGAAGGCCTGGGCGGCGAGAAAAAAGACGAGCCCAAGAAGGCCGAGGAACCTAAGAAGGACGAGCCCGCGGCGTAAGCCACCCGGTGAGCCTAAGCCGCTCCAATGGGGCGGCTTTTTTATTCCACGTTAAGCCGCCGCAATTCGAGATCCGCATCCACCAGCGGACGCTGAAGCCGGTCGCTGGGAACCTGCAGGTTGAGCACCCGGCGGCGCTGATTAAGGTCGATGACCAGCTCCCGAAACCGGGTCTGGGCCAGGACCCACTCGGCTTCCACCCCGGCGCGCCGCTGGGAAGCCGCCGCGGCCGGCTGAGGCTCCAAGCGCGCCAACTCCGCCTGCCGCCAGCTCCACGAACGCTGAACCGCCGCCCGCGCCTGCTCTAATCCGGCCCGCAACGCCATATCCTCTTCGAGCCAGGCCGGCCGAAAACCCTCATTTTTCAGCAGATGGTTGGCCGTCCAGTCCTCGGCCGAGGCATCGG
>JAGOBN010000564.1 GCA_017999235.1 Anaerolineales bacterium
TGAGCACTTCATCGAGCGCCGGCAGGCCCCGGTCGGGGGTCACGTTGGCCACGGCGCATAGGCGCTCGAACGTGAGCTCTTGGTCGAGGACCGTGCCGGCGGCGAGCAGGGTGAACGCGCCCGGGCTAAGGCGGCTCAACCGCGAGCGGATCACGGCCCGCACCGTGGAGGGGACGCGCACCGCTCGGCCGAGGTCGTGCTCGGCATCCACCGTGAAGGTCCATTCTCCCGCCGGCCGCCGGCGCGGATGCAGGGCTCCCCGCTCCAGCAGGTCTTTCAAAGTCTCCATCAGGTAGAACGGATGCCCGTGCGTTTCGTCGAACACCCATTGGGCGAAATCGGGGGCCGGCGGTGTGAGCAGGGCACGCACCAGGTGCACGGTCTCTGGCTCGGTTAAGGGCTCCAGTTCCAGCACCCCCGGCTCCAACGCGTGTTCCACAAACGCCAGCCAGTCGCTCAGGCTTAAGCGCTGGTGGTGGCCGTGCGGCTGTAAGGCCTCGGAGCGCAGACTGACCAACAGCATGATCCGCGCCGCGCCGGCCTGCCAGCGCGGCAGGGCATACTGCAGCGCTTCGAGCGAGGCGCTGTCAGCCCATTGCAGGTCATCCATAAACAGGATCAGCGGCGCGCGCTCCGCCTGGGCCGCCGTGAAGCGCGTCAGCGCTTCGAAGAGCCGGGTCTGACTGGCTGGGGATCTCGGCCCGGCCGGCGCCGCGAGCGCTGCCGGCTGGCTGGCGTAACGCTGGCGCCAGTCCGGCGACAACTGCGCCAGCGGGCTCAGTTCGTCCGCCAGCCGCCAATCGGGCGGGGCCACCTCGCGTTCCAGCTCGGTCCGCAGCAGGTCCACCCACGGCTGAAAAGGCTTGCGGCTGCCGCTCTCAAAGGCGCCGCTGTGCAGCACGGCGGCCCCGTGCGCCCGCGCCCCGGCGAGAAAGGTGTTGGCCAGCCGGGTCTTGCCGATCCCGGCCTCGCCGCGCAGCACGACCACCTGGGGCTGGCCGGCGGCGGCCCGGCGATAGCGCTCGCTGAGGAGCTGCTGTTCAGCGGCGCGTCCGACAAATAGATTTTCCAGGAAATTGACCGGGGTGGACGGCGGCTTGACGCTGGGGGTGGAAATTTCCGCGATGTGGGGGGCGCGGATCCGGGCCGCGAGCGCCTCCGTATCCGGCTCGGGCTCCACGCTCAATTCGGCGGCCAGCAAGGCCCGGCAGGCGGCGTACGTCTCCAGGGCCTGGCCCCGCTCGCCGGCGGCGAAATGGGCGCGCATCTTGCGGCGATAGGCGACCTCGTTGAGCCCGTCCAGCGCAATCCAGCGGGCCGCCGTCTCGGCGGTGTTGGCAAACTCGCCGCGCGTGAACTGGATTTCGGACAGCCGGTCACAGAGCAGGCCCATCCGGCGGCGCCAGGCTTCGCGCTGGATGCCCACCCAGTCATCAAAAGCGGGCGCATCGCCCAGGGAAAAGCCGGCCAGAAAATCCCCGCGGTGGCAGGCCACGGCCGCGGCGAGCGCCGGCAGGCTGGCCGCGCCGTCCGGCGGCGCCCGGCTGGAACGATCCGCGCGCGCCAGCGCGTAGGCGGCCTCGACGGTCTGCAGATCGAGATACAGGCCGGCGTCCGGGTTGAGCGCCAGCGTGGTTTGGGTGACGGAGAAGTAGGCCGTTTGGGCCTGGCCGCTGGCCCGGCGCAGCAGCGTCTGCAGATGCCCCAGCGTGTTCCGCAGCGAGCCGTAGCCGCGCGCCGAAACCGCCTCCGGCCACAGCAGGGCGGCCAATTGTTCCCGCGCTTGCGGCCCAGGCTCCAGCGCCAGGTAGGTCAACAGCGCGAACGCCTTGCGGGTTGGAAACGCCAGCCGCTGGGCGCCCCAGCGCGCTTCCGGCGGGCCGAGAAAAAAGAGCTGCAGTTGGTCCATGCGTTGCCGCCCGACCCTTTCTTGTGACGCTTTTGAGACTACCACAGGTTAGGCTTTATTTTGTGACGATTAATAGTCGAGGTTCACGGTCCAGGGTGATCATAAACCAATTATGGCACGCATTGTTCTGACTCTCCCGATTGTCGCCGGCAAGGTGGAAGCCTGGCGGCGTTTTTGTCAGGAGATATCCGGCTCACGGTTACACCTGTATGTCGCCTCCCGCCGCCGCCTGGGGATCACCTATGAGCGGATGGCGCTCATCGAAACCCGGTTTGGGGCCACGGCCGTCACCACGCTGGAGGCCCCCGATATTGGCCGGGCCATCGGTCAAGTGGTGATGTCGGAGCTGCCCTTTGATCACTGGTATCGGGAACGGCTGCAGGAGCTGCACGGCGTCACCCTGGCCACGTATGAACAATTCGCCCGGCCGGAGCCGCCCCCGCATGACCAAGTCTTGATCTTTGAGTGGAAGCTGTCGCCGGACCACGACCCTGATGCCCGCCCCAGTCGGCGGGGCGAGCCCGGGCTCCTGCCCGGAGAAGCGTGAGAAGCAGCATGAACAAAGACGAATTTGCGGGCCAATGGAAGCAACTGCGCGGCGAAGTCAAAGAATGGTGGGGCAAACTGACCGACGATGACCTGGAGCGGGTCGGCGGGCAGCTGGACCAGCTGATCGGCGTGGTTCAGGAAAAATACGGGTATACGCGCGAACGCTTCGAGAAGGAATTTAACGCCCGGCTGGCCCGGGCCGAGGTCAAACGGAAGGCGAGCCAGGCGCGCACGCCGGCCGAGGAAATTCGGGATGGCCAGTGGAAGCAGATGCAGGGCGAAGCCCGGGAGTGGTGGGGCAAGCTCACGGCCGACGACGTGGACCGGGTGGCCGGCCAGTCTGGCAAGGTCATCGGCCTGCTCCAGGAACGCTATGGCTATTCCCGCGCCGACGCCGAAGCGGAATTCACCAAACGGCTGGCCGAACATGCGGCCGGCGGGGAGCCGGGCGCCGGCCCGCGGTAGCCCAGGCGCAGCTGGATGACCAGTCCCGGCCCCGGTCAGTCGGTCTTCGCCCGCCAGTGCCAGCGCCTGATGGCCGGCTGGCGCCGGGTCAGCGCGCTCATCGGCTGGCTGGTCGGGGCGGTGGCGCCCACGCCTGAGGACCTCACCGAGGCCGGCGTGTGCCTGGGGGAGATGCGGGATTAAGCGAACGTGGCTGGGGTTGGCTGAGGCAAGGGAAGCGATGTTCAACAACCTGATTGTATGGGTCTTCCTGGGGGCCGGCCTCGGCTGGCTGGCCGGCCGGTTCACGCCCACCCGGCCCAGCTGGGCGCTGAACATCGTGGTCGGAATCATCGGCGCGGGCCTGACCGGTTGGCTGCTCGCGCCCCAGTTGGGGATCAGCACCGCGGACGAGGCGCATGTCAGTCTCCCGGCCCTGCTGATGGCGGTGCTGGGCGCCGGCCTGCTGCTCACGCTGGTCAATGTCTTCCGCTGGGGGCTGGCGCGCGCCGCGCTCGGCGGCCGCAATCGAACTTAACCAAGGAGAGCGTATGTCTGACAACCCGTATCTTGATGATGTGGCCGTGGAC
>JAGOBN010000565.1 GCA_017999235.1 Anaerolineales bacterium
CGACCTGCATGTACTGCGCGTGAACATCAGCAACCTGCGCCGCAAGATCGAGCCCGACCCGGCCCGGCCCGCGCACATTGTCACGGAACCGGGCGTGGGCTACCGGCTCCGCACTGCGGACTGACCCGCGCTCAAGCGGGGCGGGCCGCCGGAAATAGCGCCAACCTCTACTCGGCCGGCGCCAGCGTCCGGATGTAGTTCACCACATGCCAGCGCTCGGCTTCGGTCAGCACCGTGGCAAAGGCCGGCATGGCGGTGTCCGGGATCCCCTGGGTAATCCAGGCAAACAACTGAGCATCGGAGTGGGCGCCGGATGCCACATGCACTTGCAGGTTAGCGGGCGGCGGCTGCAGGCTGGACGCCAGCGGGCCATCGCCGCGGCCGGCGGCGCCATGACACGGCTGGCAGTTGGCCTGGTACTGGCGCCGGCCGAGGGCGAGCGAAGCCGCCGTGGGCGGAAACGGGTTGCGGGGGCCGCCCGCCGCCGCGCCCAAATTGCCCGCCAGGCCGGCCAGCGCCGCGGCGGCGTACACCAACGCCAGCAGCACCACGCTCATCCCGGCCCATTGCAGGGCGCGCCGGCGGCGGCGGGTCCAGACGGCGAGCGGCCCGCTCCAGAGAAAGACGGCCAGCCCCGCCGCCGATAACGCGCCCGCGCTCAGGAAGGCGGCCGGCAGCCCGGCCACCGGGTTCCGCCAGACGCTGCGCGCCGCAGGCTGGCTGGCCGGCGGCACGTCCAGGCTGAGTTTAGTCAGCGCGTCGTCCAAGCCGCGCCGGCGCACATATATTGAAACATCCCAAGCGCCGGCCTGGCTCAGATACGCGCCTTCGGCCGCGTAAGCTCCGCCGCCCAACGCCTCTAGATCAACGCTCACCGCGCCCAACGCGGCGTCCCGGTAATTGAACGTCAGCCGCACTAATTGCACCTCACCGACGGGCGTGCCGGCCTCGTGATACAGGTGAGCCCAGAAGCGGTTGTATCCAGCCCGATTGGGCGTGACCTGGAAATGCACAGACAGGTCAGCGGCGGCGGCCGTGGTGTTGTACGACTCGGCCGGCGGGGAGGCGGCCGGCAACGCCGGCGGCGGCGGGGTCTGAACCAGCACCGCGACACTGACCATCAGCCCCAGCACCAGCCCGGCCTCGCCGGTGATCTGCCGGATGAGGAGCCGTTTGCGTTCCGCCTCGGCCAGGCGCGGGTCAGGCGACCGCACCAAGCGCCGGTTGAGAAAGGCCAGGCCCAGCGCCAGCGCCGTGATCCCGAGCTTCACCAACAGCACCTGGCCGTAGGAAGTGCCAACCAGGGCCGGCAGGTCCGGCACCTGAACCAGACTGTTGAAGAGCCCGGTGAGAATGATCACAAAGACCGCAAAGCCCGCCAGTTGGGAAAACCTCTGCACGGTCGGCAGCAGCGGCGCTCCGGCCCGGCCCTGGGCAGACCGCAGCCAGAGCGGCAGCATCAACAAGCCGCCCACCCAAGCGCCGGCCGCCAGGAGGTGGAGATAATCACCCAAGCTGGCCCACAGGCTGCCGGGCACCGCGGCGGCGTGGCTGCTGACTGAAAAGCCCAAGAGCGCCGCCGCCCCCAGGAACAGCAGCGCCTCCCACAGCCGGTGTTCGCCCCGGCCGGCCCGGTTCAGCGCCCAACCCACCCCGCCGGCGGTCAGCGTGGCGGCCAGCACCCCGGCTTCGCCGCGCAGGGCCGCCCAGCCCAGTAAGGCGCCCATCAACACCAGATAAGCACCAACGCCCCGCCCCAGCCAACGCCGGTTCCGGGCCAAACGGGGCGGCAGCGGCCCGCCCAGCGCCACCAGCAGTCCGGCTCCCATCAACACCTGGCGGCCCAGCGCCAGCGCCGCCGGCCGGGTGCCCAGGATCAAAGCCGGCCAGTGCGCGGCGTCCTCCAGCTGAAGCGCCCGGAACAGGGTCGGCAGCCAGTGGCCGACGGCTACGGCCATCCCCGCCGCCCATAGGGCCAGGAGCGGCAGCTCGGCCGCGCCCGACGTCGGCCGGCCCAGCGTAGGCGAGGGCGCCGGCCCGCCGCTCAGCACTACCCGTTGGAAGAGCGGTATCCCAAACAAGCCCAGGCCGCCCAGCAAAGCCAGCCAGCGCCCGGCCACCGCCGCCGCGCCGGGCAGTTCATTCCCGCTGGCGGCGCTGACCCCGGTCTCGCCGGCCGGGCGCGAGCCATCCGCGTTGAGCACCGTAAACGGGAAGGAACCCTGCGCGGGATGCCCATCGGTCTGGGAGGTGTTGTGCCAGGCGACGGTATAGAGACCGGGCGCCAGCGCGCCGACCGGCACCGTCAGGTGGGCGGGGTCGGCCGCGTCAACCTGAGCGGCGTCCACCGGCAGTTCTTGCCCGGTCGAGGCCAGCAGCCGCGCGCCGCTGAGCTCGGGCTCCAACGGCTCTGAGAACCACAGTTCGATCGCGTTCGGCGCCTGGGCCAGTTCGGCATTGGCGGCGGGCAGTGAGCGCAGCAGCAGCGCATGGGCGAGCGCGGGGCCGGCCAGGCCGAGGCTGAGCGCCAGCACCAGCACGCCGGCCAACCCGCTCAGACCTTTCCGGCCCCGCGCTCGGTGGGTCATGGGCGCGGCCTCCGCCGCAGCGCCGGCGCCACCAGGCCCGCGAGAGGCGCCAACCCCACCCCGCACAGGCTAAAGCCGGGGTCCGGCGGCGGCGCGGGCGTCGCCGCCAGCGTGGAGGTCGCGGGCGGCCCGGCGGCCGGCGCCGGGGTAGCCACGGCTTGCGGATCAACCGTGAACGTGAACTGGCCTTGAGCGGTATCACCGTCCTCGACTGACAGCGTGCGCCACTCGACGGTGTAGACCCCGGGCGTCAGGCCGGCCGGCAACACCACCCAGAGGTGGGTCCGGTCATCGTCCTCAATCTGGGGCTCACCGGCCGCGATGATCTGCCCGTCGGGTCCCCGGACCTGCAATCCGTTCTCGCCCGGCCGGCGGAACAGCTCTTGCGTGAACCAGATATCGACGCGCTCGGGCGGCGCGGTGAGAACGGCCTCCGCGCCCGGCTCAGAGCGGTGGTACTCCGCGTGAGCCTGGGCCGGCCCCACCGTCAGAAGACCGCCCAGCCAAACCACCCACCCGAGCGCCAGCACTTTAGTGATCGTGCGCCGCTGTCCCCAGCCAGGCGTCGAGCGCATGCGAGAACTCGTGTTGGGCATCATGAACCTCCTCGGACAACCGCACGGCGTCCGCCACATTATCGGCTTCCAGCGCCGCCGCCAACTCAGCCAGCGCCGCGCTGAAAGCCAGCCCCTGCTCCCGCAGTTCGGCCGGCCAGGTGATCTGCGCCAGCACTTTGCTGACTCGGGTCACTTTGGACAGGTAAGAAGCTTCGATCTTCTGGGTATCACTCAGGACCGTCGCCAGATCATGGAAGCCGGCCGTATCCATGAGGTATTGCGCCACACTCACGTTGAATGGATCGGCCTCGCCGGCGGCCGGCTCGGCGTCGCCCAACCCGTGGT
>JAGOBN010000566.1 GCA_017999235.1 Anaerolineales bacterium
TTCATCCACGCGGCGCTGGCGCAGGGCCTTAAAAAAGCGGCTCACGGTAGGCGGCAGGAAGGGGGCCGGCGCGGGGCCGGCGGACATGAAGACCCGGCGACTCAGAGGCGGTATAGGGGCGAGAGCCGCGGCTGGGCTGAAATCCAGAACAGCTTCCAGATCGGGTGTTTCGGCTTCCTCCAGCACCGCCGCCGGCACTTCGGCCGGCGCGCTTTCGGCGGGGAGGCCGGCCAGCCAGGCGGCCTCGATCTCAGAGTCATCGGTGTCGGCCAATAGCGCAGCCCATTCGGACGCCAGATCAGAGGCGGCGTCAGCCTCTGGGGCAGAGTCTTCGGCCGGCGTGCTTTCGGCGGGGAGGCCGGCCAGCCAGGCGGCCTCCATCGTGGAGTCGTCGGCGTCGGCCAGCAGCGCGGCCCATTCGGACGCTAGATCAGACGCGGCCTCCGGTTCAGGCGCGAGAGCGGAGTCTTCGGCCGGCGCGTTTTCGGCGGGGAGGCCGGCCAGCCAGGCGGCCTCCATCTCAGAATCATCGGCGTCGGCCAGCAGCGCGGCCCATTCGGACGCCAGATCAGACGCGGCGTCAGACTCTGGGGCGGAGTCTTCGGCCGGCGGAGCGGGCGCCACCGTCTGAGGCGGCGGGGCCGCCGGCGCAGTCCCCGGCCAGGTAAACGCGCTGAACACTTCCCAATGCGGCCGAAAATCGAACTGGCGCGGGTTGAGCGCCGCCGGCTCCGCGCCGGTCCAGCGCAGTTGATCCCACAGCCACAAGTTGACGCCGGCCAGCTCCAGCGCCGCCGCCGCCTGCAAAAATTCACGCAGATCAGGCAGGGCGGGGCGCCAGTCGGATTCAAAAAAGGCGGGGCCGGCCACGGCCAAGGGACGGGTCGGGGTGAGGGCGCGGTATTGGCGCGCCACCGCCTGAAGCTGGCGCGCGCCCTCGCCGTGCTGGCCCACCCAGAAGACCGGCGGCAGATCTTGATTACAGCGCGCCCGGAACTCGGCCCAGGGAAAACGCGGGTGCGCGGCCGGCGATTTCCAACTGGAGAGCGCCAGCGGCAGATCGGCGGGCAGGGCCGCCAAATAGTCCGCCGCGCGTTGGCCGCGCGCCGGGGCTTGCTCGTATTCGGCGCGCGCTTCCAGCACCAGCCCGCGCAAGCCGGCCGGCTGGAGCCGCGCCAGCTGCGCCAGGCTGGCGGCGGCTTCGCGCTGATGATAGTCCGGGCGGTAAGCGCCCTTGAAGCCCGGCTGGTCCCCGTACAGGCTGTGCCAGCCCCACACGTCCACGCCGGCCGCGCTCAGCTGTTCGGTCAGCGCCACGATGGCCGGGGCCGGGTCGGGGTCCGCGCCGTCCGCGATTTTGAGGATGAGATGGTTGAGGCCGGCAGCTTGCAGGCGGGCGGCCAGGCGGTCGATCGCCGGCGCCTCGTCGGCGCTGATCCGCTGGAGCCAGAGTCCTTTGCCAGTGAGGAGCCGCACGGCCGAGAGTGTAGCACAGCTAAAAACCGGTCGCTACCGCCTCTGCCGCGGCCAACACGCGGCGGTCGTCCGGCTGGCCTTCGGCGCGTTCCCTTGCCGCGCCTATATGCCGCCGTTATACTTCCCAGCCATGCTGACCATCCACGATGTCCTTCAGGCCCTGCCGGAAACCGCCCTGACCCAGGAACGCGCCCACATCGAGCGCGCCTATACCGTGGCGGATAAGGCCCACGCCGGCCAGTTCCGGGCTTCGGGCGAGCCCTATGTCCAGCACTGCCTGGCGGTGGCCCAGATCCTGGCCGAACTGCGGATGCCGGCGCCCGTGATCATGGCCGGCCTGCTGCATGACACGGTTGAGGACACCGCGCTTAAATTATCGGATATCGACCGCGATTTCGGCCCGGAGGTGGCGCGGCTGGTGGACGGTGTGACCAAGCTCGCGCAGCTGCCGCGCGTCTCCAAAGACGGCAATCAGCCCATCGACCGGAACGTCGAAAGCCTGCGCAAGACGTTCCTGGCCATGAACGAAGACATCCGCGTGGTGCTGGTGAAGCTGGCCGACCGTCTGCACAACATGCGCACCCTGAGCTTCAAGCCGCGCGAGAAGCAGCAGCGCATCGCGCGCGAGACGCTGGAGATCTTCGCGCCGCTGGCCAACCGCTTGGGCATCTGGCGCCTGAAGTCCGAGCTGGAGGACTTGTCGTTCCGCTACTCGGACCCGGACGCCTACCGGGAGATCGCGTCGCAGATCGCCACCAACCAGGGCGAGCGCGAGCAGATGATGGACAAGATCATCGCCGAGGTGCAGACCGCCCTGCAGGAGGACGGGGTGGCGGGCGATGTCAGCGGCCGGCCGAAGCACATCTACTCCATCTACAAGAAGATGAAGCGTAAAGCGGTCAGCTTCGCCGAGGTCTACGACGTGCGCGCCGTGCGGATCGTGGTCAAGGACAAGCCCACCTGCTATTACACCCTGGGCATCATCCACAACCTCTGGAAGCCCATCCCCGGCCAGTTCGACGACTACATTGCGACACCCAAGGACAACCTCTACCAATCCCTGCACACCAGCGTGCTGTATGCCGACGGCCGGCCGCTGGAGGTGCAGATCCGCACCCCGGACATGCACGAGCAGGCCGAGTTCGGCATCGCCGCGCACTGGCGCTACAAAGAAGGCACCCGGCGCGACGAGGCCTACGAGAAGCACATCCAATGGCTGCGCCGGATGATGGAGTGGCGCCAGGATGTCTCCAACGCCCATGAGTTTGTGGACGCCGTAAAGCAGGATGTCCTGCAGGAGCGCGCCTACTGTTTCACGCCGCGCGGCGACATCATCGACCTGCCGGCCGGCTCCACGCCGATCGATTTCGCCTACCACGTCCACACCTCGGTCGGCCACCGTTGCCGGGGCGCGCGCGTCAACGGCAAACAGGTCAGCCTGGATCATCGGCTGCGGACGGGCGATCAGGTGGAAATCCTGACGGCCAAACAGGGCGGCCCGTCGCGGGATTGGATCAACCCCGACCTCAATCTGGTCAAAAGCCAGAGCGCCATCCAGAAGATCAAGCTTCACTTCCGCCGCCAGGAGCGCGAGAAGATCATCGCCCAGGGGCGCCTGCTGCTGGAGAAGGAATTGAAGCGGCTGGGCGTCTCGGATTTCAGCCTGGAAGTGCTGGCGCGCCGGCTGGAGTTCAGCCGCCCGGAAGAGCTGTACTATGCCTTGGGGACCGGCGACGTGCATGGCCGCCATATCGCCGAGGTGGTGCTGGCGCAGGAGGACGAGCGCCAGAAGGGCCGCCTGGCCGAAGCGCTGCCGGATTTGCCGGCCAGCCTGCCGGAGGAGCGGCTGAAGACGCCGGCCGGCGAGATCACGGTGTTGGGCACGCACGGCATGCTGACCCGCCTGGGCACGTGCTGTCAGCCGGCGCCGGGCGACCCGATCGTCGGCTTTGTCACGCGCGGGCGCGGCGTCACTATTCACCGCGCCGACTGCCCGAACGTCCTCAAGCAC
>JAGOBN010000567.1 GCA_017999235.1 Anaerolineales bacterium
GCCAAGCGGGTGCTGTTGACCGCCTACGCCGATACCGACGCCGCGATCCGGGCGATCAACGAGGTGCGGCTCGACAATTACTTGATGAAGCCCTGGGATCCGCCCGAAGAGCGTTTGTACCCCGTCCTCCAGGATTTGCTCGATGACTGGCTGGTGACGGCGCGGCCCGGCTTCGAGGGCATCCGGGTGATCGGCCATCGCTGGTCCGCCCCTTCTTTTCAGATCAAGGAATTCCTGTCCCGCAATCAGATCCCGTTTCAGTGGCTGGACATTGACACACAGGCGCCGGCCCGCCAGCTGCTGGCGCACGCCGGCGCCGACCCGGCGCGCTTGCCGGTGGTGCTGCTGCCGGATGGCGTCCAACTGGTCCAGCCCACCAACCTGGAGCTGGCGGCCAAAGTCGGGTTAATGACGCGGGCCGAAATCCCGTTCTATGATCTGATCATCGTCGGCGCCGGGCCGGCCGGCCTCGCGGCGGCCGTGTACGCGGCCAGCGAGGGCCTGCAGACGTTAATTATCGAAGCGCATGCCCCGGGCGGCCAGGCGGCCCAGAGCTCGCGGATAGAGAACTATCTCGGCTTCCCGGCCGGGCTGAGCGGGGCCGACCTCGCGCGGCGCGCCGTGGCGCAGGCCCAGCGCTTTGGCGTTGAAATCCTCACGCCGCAGGAGGCCGTGCGCGCGCGGGTCCAGGACATGTACCGCATGGTGCAGCTGGGCGATGGCAGCGAAGTCAACTGTTACACCTTGCTGATCGCCACCGGCGTCCAGTATCGCCAGCTCGAGGTGCCCGGCCTGGACGCGCTGACCGGCGCGGGCGTCTATTACGGCGCGGCCATCACCGAGGCGCGGGCGACCCAGGGCCAGGATGTGTTTGTGGTCGGGGGCGGCAATTCCGCCGGCCAGGCGGCCCTGCACCTCGCCCAGTTCGCGCGCTCGGTGACGATTGTGGTGCGCGGCGCGGGGCTGGCCGAGACGATGTCACAGTACCTGGTCGACCGGATCCGCGAGACTCCCAGCATGTCCGTGCGCGTAAACTCCCGGGTGACCGGCGTAAGCGGCACCAGTCAGCTCGAAACGGTCACCCTCACGGACGGGGCGGGCGCGGCGCAGACCTGCTCCGCGGGCGCGCTATTCATCTTTATTGGGGCCGTGCCCCGCACCGACTGGATCGCCGATCTGGTGGAGCGGGATGAGCAGGGATTTATCCTGTCCGGCGCCGATCTGATGAAGGATGGCCGCCGCCCGCGCGGCTGGACGGCGGACCGGGATCCCTTCCTGTTAGAGACGAATGTCCCGGGCATTTTCGTGGCCGGCGATGTGCGGCACGAGTCGATGAAACGGGTCGCGTCGGCCGTCGGCGAAGGCGCCATGACCGTGAGTTTTATTCATCGCTATCTGGCCACGCTGTAAATCGGCGGCGCTGTAAGTCAGCGGCGCCATAACTCAGCCACCGGGAGGTCCGATGAGTCACCCCGCAGCACCCTGTCCGCACGTGGCGTTGATTCAACCTGTTACCCCCAGCGCCGTTGGCTGTCAGGCGTGCTTGCAGATGGGGGACACCTGGGTGCAACTGCGCCTGTGTCTGATCTGCGGGCACGTGGGCTGCTGCGACGCCTCCAAGAACAAGCACGCCACCGGGCACTTTCACGCCACCGGCCATCCTGTGATCCAATCGCACCAGCCCGGTGAGACCTGGCGCTGGTGCTACGTGGACCAAATTTCCGTCTAGCCGCGCCGCCGAGACCGGGCCCCGGCCCGGAGCAGGGACACCGCACATGACGCGCCTGCCGAGCTTCTTCGCGCGGCTTCTTGAGATTGGGGCGGACCCGGCCGACAGCGAGGCCGCCCGGTTTGACAAGCAGCTGCTGATGGCCAGCGTGCTGGTGATCCTGCCGGCCGGCTTGCTCTGGAGCGGGCTGTACCTGGCGTTGGGCGCGCCCAGCGCCGGCGGGCTGCCGCTGCTTTATTCGGTCTTGTCGGGGCTCAATCTTGGCCTGTTCGGGCTGACGCGCCGCTTCCGCCTCTTTCGTTTCGCCCAGCTGCTGCTGATCCTGCTGATACCGTGGCTGCTGATGGTGGTCCTCGGCGGCTTTGTGAATTCGAGCGCCGTGATCCTCTGGGGGCTGCTGGCCCCGAGCGGGGCGCTGATCTTTGGGACGCCGCGGTCGGCGCCGCGCTGGTTTGCCGCGTACCTGGCGCTCACGGTGCTCAGCGCCTGGGCGCCGTCCGGCGGGTCCTTCCAGAACCGCCTGCCGCCGGATATGATCATCGTCCTCTTTGTGCTGAATGTCGGCACCCCGTCGGCGATCATATTCTTCCTGCTCCGCTACTATGTCGGCCGGCTGGAGCGCGTCAATCAAGAACTGACCCGGCTGGCCTCGTTTCCGGAACTTAACCCGGCCGCCATTATCGAGACCGATTTGACGGGCCGCGTGCATTACTCCAACCCGGCCACCGCGCGGCTGTTTCCGGAGGGGAGCGCGGCGGCCGGCGAGTCGCCCCTCTTGGCTGACCTGGCCTCCATCGCGGCGCATCTGCAGACCGAGCCGGGGCATTCCCATCTGCGTGAGATCAAGCTCGGGGACCGCTGGTATCAACAGGTCCTGCAATTAGTCCCCGGCGGCGACCGCCTCCGCAGCTTCAGCATCGATATCACCAACGGCAAACGCGTCGAAGAAGCCGTGCGGCGTCAGAATGAGTATTTGGAGGCGCTTCACGTCACGACGCTGGGGCTGGTCAGCCGGCTCGACCTCGATGAGCTGCTCCAGACGATCCTCACCCGCGCGAGCACCCTGCTCGGCACGGGGCACGGCTTTGTCTTCCTGCTAAAGCCGGGCGAAACCGAGATGGAATTGAAGGCGGGGGTGGGGATTTTTGCCGCCCGGCTGGGAGAGCTTATCCGGCTTGGGGAGCGCGGGGTCGCGCCCCAGGTCTGGGCGACGGGCCAGCCCCTGCGCGTGCCCGATTATTCCCAGTGGGCGCCGCTGGCCCTGGCGGCCGCGGCGCGGGCCGTCGGGTCGATGGCGGCGGTGCCGCTCAAATCGGGCGCGCAGACCGTGGGCGTGATCGGCCTGGCTTATGACCAGGCCGGCGGGCGGAGCTTTGCCGAGGTGGAGCTGGAGATGCTCGACCGGTTTGCCGAGCTGACCGCGCTGACCCTGGACAATGCCCGGCTCTTTGCCCAGGCGCAGGACCACACGCGCCGGCTCGGGCTGCTGAATGAAATGGGCCGGCAGATGAAGCTGGTGGGCACACTCCAGGAGATCTTTGACGTGAGCACCCGGTTCACGCCGCAAATCGTGCCCGCCGATCACACCAGTATCGCCTTGCTGACGGAGGACCAGGATGGCATCGAGGTCCTGGCCCTCCAATGCATGATCGGGATTATGCCGGTGGGGACCGTCCTGGCGGTGGCGGATACGCTTTCCGGCCGGGCGGTGCGCGAACGGCGCCTGATTGCCGGCCCGCATCTGGCCGAATG
>JAGOBN010000568.1 GCA_017999235.1 Anaerolineales bacterium
GCCGCCAGCACCGCCAGCAGCAGAAAGGCGTTGAAGAACAGGGGCACGTTCTCGAAGACGGTCAGCATGAGCCCCAGATACTGGTCCATGCGCAGGAGGTGCAGGTCGAGCCGGCCGGCCGCCGCCGTCAGGTCGGCGTCCAACTGCTGAGCGTCGGTGCCGGGCCGGCTCTGCACAAACAGGCTGAACGGAGCGCCCGGGTCGAACTGATCCGCGGCGGCCTGGCTGATGATGCTGGCGCCGACAAAGGTCGAGCCGATGCCGGCGATGGTGCAGGTGACCGGGCCGCGCGGCCCATGCACGCTGAGCGTCTGGCCCAGGCCGACGCGATTCTCAGCCGCGATGCCGGGGGTGACGAGCAGGCCGCAGCCGGCGCGCATGATAGGCAGGGCCGAGTCCCAGGCGCCTTCTTTGAAGGTCATGAACAGCGAGCCGGATCGGGCGAGCAGGTCCGGATCGAGCATAAACGAGAAATACGCATCCCCCATGAAGGACAGTTCGGGGACGATCACAAACCCGAAGGGCATCAGGTCGGCGCGGTCGCCCAGCAGGGCGCGCAGCTCCGCCTGGGCCTCCGGCGGCGTGCGCAGGCTTTCCAGGTTGGCGTAGCCGGCCAGCCCGCTGGTGATGTCCATCTGCATGATGATCCAGGCGTTCTGCCGCCGCAGCTCTTCCATTTTTGGCCCGAACTGCTCGAAGAGATAGAACTGGATAAAGCCCGTCAGCCCGCCGATCATGGTCAGGCTGAGGGCCAGCGTCGCCACCGTCACCAGCACCCGCCCGCGCCCGCGCCGCAGATTGTCGGCCATCAGCCGGCCCGGGGCGCCCCCGACGCGCGCCAGCGCCGGCCGCAGGCTGGCGCCCAGCGCGCCCACGGCGGCCGGCAGGAGCAGGGCCAGGCTCGTGAGCCAGACCGCCGCGACTGCGAGGGTGGTGATCACCTCCCACGGCGGCGGCAGCCAGAGCGCGGGCGGGGACACGGCCAGCCACACCATCAGCGCCAGACCCAGGCTCAGGCCGGCCGCCCCCAGCCGGCGCGGGGAGCGGTCGAGGCCCGATTGTTCCGGGGTCTTGAGCGCCACCAGCGGCGAGAGGCGGGTGGCGGCGCGGGCCGGCACGAGCGAGGCCAGGAGCGTAATCCCCAGCCCGAGCGCGATGGCTAGGCCATAGCTGAGGGGGGAAGGCTCGGCCGAAACGAAAACGTTGAGGAGGGAATTCTGGAGCGACCGCATCAGCGCGATAAGGCCGCGCCCAACCAACGGGCCGAGCAGGACGCCCAGCACGGTGCCGGCGCCGCCGACGAGGAGCGCCTCGGTCAGCACCATCCGCAGGACCTGGCCGCGCGTCATCCCCAGCGCGCGCAGCGCCCCGATCTGCTGGCGGCGCTGGGTGACGGACATGGCGAAGGTGTTGAAGATCAGGAAGCCGGCCGCCAGCATGATGCCGGCCCCGATGCCCTTGAAGGCCGGATCGAGCTGGCTCCACAAGCCCTGACCGATGGCGCGCAGGTCCTCCGTGCGCGTGACCACGCCGATAATCGACTGGCTGAGCATGTCGCCGGCCACGGTCATGCACGCCCCAAGCGCGATGGCGGTCAGGCTGAGATAGGTGCGCGTGCGCTGCTGATCCAGGCTGCGGAGGGCCAGGGTGAGCGAGAGCGAGCGTGGCAGCGCCCGCCGGCGCGGATGAGCCGGCCGTTTAGCGGCCGGCGGCGCGAACCCCGTGGCGCCCTCGGCGCGCATGGCCACGGCCGGGTCCACGTCCGCGGCGCGGCCGGCCGGCCAGAGCGCGGCCAGCATGGCGATGGCGGGGCCGATGAAGAGCGCGGCCAGCGCCAGTTCCCACGGCACCGGCAGGCCCTCTACCGGGCTCACGCCGGCCACGGCCGCCATGGCCGTGTTCATGCTGAGCACAAACAGCACTGAGAGGCCCAGCCCGCCCAGCGCGCCCAGACCCGCGCCCGCGAAGCCCAGCAGGCCGGCCTCCAGCACCACCAGGCCGCGCACCTCATCACGCCGCAGGCCCAGCGCGCGCAGGGTGCCGATCTCGCGCTGACGTTCCAGCACAGACGCGAACAGCGTCACCACGATGCCCAGCGCGGCCACCAGCCCGGAGAGCGAGGTCAGCCCGCCGAAGAGCGCCTGGATCGGGCCGAGCAACGCGTCAATGGTCGTCGTCACCTGCGCGGTGTCGAAGGGCGCCAGTTCGGCGCGATGCTGTTCGCGCAAGGCGTCGACACGCGCCTGGAGCGCCGCCAGAGTCACGCCGGGCTTGGGCGTGAAGAGGATGGCGAAAGGGTTGGCGCCGAAATACTCCGCCGCGGCCTCCGGGCTGATGAGGGGAAAGCCGCCGCCCACCGCCGCCACGGTGAAGGTGACCGGGCCGTGGAGGGTCTGAATCTCCAGCGGGTCGCCCGGGTGCTTATTGAGCTTGCGCCCGGTCAGCTCCGGCAGCAGGATGGCCGGCGCGTGTTCGGCGAAGATCCGCTCGGCTTCAGTCCACGAGCCTTCCGCGATAGGGAAAGTGCGCTTATCCCGGATGATGGCGAGCGAAGTGGCGAAGGCATATTGGTCGCCGGCGCCGCTTTCAATGCCAAGACCGGGCAGGGAGACGTTGGCGAAATAAGCGATCTCGGCCACCTCCTCCAGGGCCTCGATGTCAGCGCGCAGGCCGGGTGGGAGCGGCGGCAAACTAGGCAAGGCGGCGGAGGCGCTCAACGAGGTGCCGGGCGGGAAGGGCCGGATCACCACGACCCGCCCGGTGAACAGCGACAGGTTGAACGTGAGCAGGAACTGGCTCATGAACAGCGTCAGCCCGGTCAGGGCGATGACGAGCATGAAACTGATGGTGAGCGTGGCGGCGGTGACGGCGGCGCGCGCGCCCTGCCGGCGCAGGCTGGCCGCGGCCAGCCGGCCGGCCAGCCAGTGCCCGCGCTCTAACAGCGTGAGCAGGCCGTCCAGCACGAGCGGCAGCAAGACGATGACGGCCGTGCCAAAGGGCAACGTGAGCGCGAAGATCGGGCCGTAGCTGGGCGTGAGCGCGGTGCGCGCGTAGTCGGCGCCCCAGACATACAGGCCGGCCGTGGCCGCCAGCAGGAGGAGGGCGGCCGCGATCAGCCAGCGCCGCGTCCGGCGCTGTTGGGCCGGTGATTCAGCGGGCGGTTTGACGGCTTCCAACGGGCTGACCCGCGCCGCGTCCCGCGCCAAGCCCAAGGTGACCAGCACGGTCACCAGCACGCCGGCGCCGGCGGCCAGGGGCCAGGCATCCCACGGGATGACCGCGCCGATGGCGCCGTTGTCGCCGTTAAGACTGCGGACCACCGCCACCATGCCGGCCCCGACCGCCAGGCCAAACACTAAGCCCAGCGCCGCGCCGAGCAGGCCCACCAGGCCGGCGTCCAGCAGGGCCTGCGTCAGCACCTGCCGGCGCGTCATGCCCAGCGTGCGCAGCTGGCCGATCTCGCGCCGGCAGGTGCTGACGC
>JAGOBN010000569.1 GCA_017999235.1 Anaerolineales bacterium
GCAGCTTGGGCAGGCCGCCGATAACGGCGCGGTTGGTATAGTGCGAATTGATCTCGGTTTGCAGAACTTTCGGCAATTGGATTAGAGACGGCAGCATGAAACGATTGTACTCGCAGTAGGCGCTAGACGATAGCGCTTGGATAACGGCCGGCGCGGATGAGATTACTCTTCGGCGGCCGCGGCTTCTTGGATCAACACCCCCATCGCGGCGGGGCCGAGCAGGGTTGCCAGGGAGGGCGGGTACGGGACGAGCGGCCAGCGCCGGCCCGGGAATTCCACCGCCAGCTGCTCCAGCAAGGCGCGGGTGTCGGCGGTGGCGGTCGGCGTCATTTGCAGGATGGCGCAGCGCTCGATATCCGAAAACTCCACCACAAACTCCACCAGCTTCTCGATGGCCTGGGCGCGGGTGCGGACCTTTTCCATCGGCACCAGGTCGCCTTCTTCCAGCGCCAGACAGGGATAAATCCCCAGCAGTTCGCCCAGAGTGGCATGCGCGCGGCCCACCTGACGGGCCTGCGCCAGGTACTGCATGCGCTCGGTGAAGAAGACCCCGTATTGGCGCGGGATCTGGCCGCGCACGGCTTTGACGATCTCATCCACGGGCGCGCCCTGCTCCGCGGCGGCCACCGCCAGTTCCACCAGGCCGCCCAGCCCCACCGAGGTGGTGAGCGAATCGATCACGTGGATCTCACAGCGGCCCAACAGCGTATCCGCGCCGGCCCGCGCGTGGCGCGGCACGGCGCTGAGCTTGCCGGAGAAATGCAGGGCGATGATTTTGTCCGTGGTCTGGGCCAGGGTCTCAAAGACGGCCGCGAATTCGGCCGGCGCCGGCGCTTCCAGGACCGGCGGCGCGCCGTGGCCGGCCAGCCGCTGGAACAACTGCTCACAGGTCAGGTCCGGCTCGAGGAAGGTCTGCGCGCCGGCGCGCACGCGCAGCGGCAGCACCCGCACGTCGTGCTGGCGCGCAAAGTCCGGGTCGGCAAAATAGGCGTTGCTGTCGGTGACGATTTTGATCATGGCTGACGGGGCGGCGCGCCGGCTATTCGGCCGAGAGGATGTACTGGTAGTGGGGCTGCCCGCCGAAGTGCAGTTCGACGGCCAGGTCGGGATAATGTTCCCGCACCACTTCGGCCAGCTGTTCGGCCTGCGCCTCGCTCACGTCCTGGCCGTAATACAGGCCAAAGACCTCCGGGCCGGAGCGCGCCATCTGTTCCAGCAGGCGCAGCGCCACCGTGGTCGTGTCATTATCGGCCACCACAATCTGACCGTTGAGCAGGCCGATGGTCTGGCCGTCGTTGACGGCGACGCCGTTGAGTTCGACGGTGCGGGTGGCGACGGTGATCTCCCCGGTCTGCACCTGGCCGAGCGCGCGCTCCATGCCGGCGCGCACGTCTTCCAGCACCCCGGTGGACGCGAACTGCAGGAGGGCGGCGATGCCCTGCGGCACCGAGCGGCTCGGCACCACCGCCACTTGTTTGGCCGTCAGCTGCGCGGCCTGCTGCGCGGCCAGGATGATGTTCTTGTTGTTGGGCAGCACGATGACGCGGTCCGTGGGCAGCGCGTTGAGGGCGGTGAGCAGTTCCTCGGTGGACGGGTTCTGGGTTTGGCCGCCGCCCACGATGGCGGCGGCGCCCAGCGAAGCCAAGATGCGCGCAATCCCTTCCCCCGGTGAAACCGCCACCACGCCGATATGCCCGGGTTCCACCGTGGTCAACGGCAGCGGTTCGGCCTGCGCGGCCTGGATGTCGGCCACCTGCGCCAGCAGGTTTTCCATGTGGACGTTGGTGATGGTCCCTAGCTCTTCCACCAGCTCCAGCGGCGCATGGCGCCGGCTCTTGAGCAAATGGATGTGGATGCGATATAGGCCGTCCCCCTCTCCCACCTGGATGGCCGTCCCGAGCGCTTCCAGCCGTTCATACAGGGCCGGCAGCGGGAACGCCGCGCGCGGCCGAAAATCCACCACCACTTCCCACTCCTGGCCCGGCTCCACGGCTTCCAGCGCGGCGCCCACCGCCGCCAAGTTGAGCGGCTTAATCACCGTGTCCATCGGCTGATCCAGCGGCTGGCCGCGCAGATGGCGCAGCATGCCTTCCAGCAGCACGGTCAGGCCCTTCCCCCCGGAGTCCACCACGCCGGCCTGCTTAAGCACCGGCAGCAGATCCGGCGTGCGCGCCACCGAGGCCTGGGCGGCATGCACCACGCGCTCCAACAGCGCCCGCATCTCGCGATGGCGCGGGGCGGCTTCTTCGGCCGCGGCCGCGCAGTCCTTGATGACCGTCAGGATCGTGCCTTCCACCGGGCGCACCGAGCCGCGATAGGCGGTCTCGCTGGCCTCGCGCAGGGCGCGGGCGAAGAGCGGGGCGTCAAAGGTCTCGCAGTTGTCGAGCGCGCGCGCGAAGCCGCGCCAAATCTGCGAGAGGATGACGCCGGAATTGCCGCGCGCGCCCATCAGGGCGCCGTGGGCGATGGCGTGCGCGATCTGGCCGGCGTGTTTGTCGGTGCGGCCGGCCACTTCCCGATAGGCGGCCTGCATGGTCATCAGCATGTTGGTGCCGGTGTCGCCGTCGGGGATGGGGAAGACGTTGAGCGCGTTGACCAGCTCCTTGTTGGTGGTCAGCCAGGTGATGGCGGCTTCGGTCAGCTGCTTGAAATCCTGGCCGGACACGCTGTAGAGCTCGCGCGCGGGCCGCGGCGCGGGGGAGGGTGTTTCGAGTGTGGTCATCCGGTTCCTCAAACGTCGGTCGAGCTAATGCGCAGACCCTGCACGTGCACGTTCACCTCCTGGACCGTCAGACCCAGGACCTTCTCCACATTGAAGCGCACGCTGTTCGCCAGGCTGCTGGCAACCATTGAAACACGGGTGCCGTACTCGACAATCACGTACACGTTAATAACCGCGGCCTCACCCTGAAACGCCACGTCCACGCCGTGGCGCGGATCGCGGGTCAGGATGTTGGTCAGGCCGTCCACCACGTTCTTGGCGGCCATGCCCACCACGCCATAGGACTGCAGGGCGGCATGGCTGGCGACGGTGGCGATGGCGATCGGCGAAATAACGATTTTGCCCAGGAGCGTGTGTTCTTCAGCCGTCATGGTTCCCATCCCCCGGTCAGCGCCGGGTTGATTGAAGCGAACCTCTATGATAAACTCTCGTCCGCTGTCTTTTAGGCGTTATGGCACGGAGACGCTCACCGCCGCAGCGCGGGCTGGCGTCTCTGCTCTTGTATAGGAAAGGGTTTACGACAATGGCTCACTGTGACAAATGCGGCAAGACGACGACCTTCGGCAAGAATGTGTCGTTTTCCAAGCGTCACACGGCGCGCACCTTCCGCCCGAACCTGCAAAAGGCGACGGTGATGGAAGAAGGAAAACGCGTCCAGAAGACGCTGTGCACCAAGTGCATCAAGGCGATGTCCAAGCTCAAGTAACTTCGTCAACGCTCGCTGCCCGCGCCGGCCTGTCCGCAGGCCGGCGTTTTTT
>JAGOBN010000570.1 GCA_017999235.1 Anaerolineales bacterium
CCCCGCCTCTTTCTCGGTCATCCGCTCCAGCGTCACCATGTAGAAATCGCTGCCAAACAGCACCCGTTCGCGCAGGCGCGGGTCGGCCAGCAGCACCTTGAGATAGTCAAAATAATCGAACGGCCAACGGACACTGCCGGGCGAGAAGACCGTGTAGCTGATGTCCGTGTACAGCCCCGGATACTGGCCGGAGCGGATCAGGTCCGCGATCCAGCGCACCCAGGCGCGCTCGTCGCCGGCCGGCTCCACCTCGGCGCGCAGATGCCGTTCCCACTCCTCGCCGCCGCCGAAGTGCGCCAGACAGACCCGCAGGCGCGGGAAGCGCCGCAGGATAGCCGCGTAGTGGCGCGGGTGCGCGAACTCGGCGGCGGCCGCCGCGCTCAATTGTTTATGCCGGATACCGCCCGGCGAGCAGTGCGCCAGCACCGGAATGTTGTGGGCCTCCAGCATCTCGTACAGCCGCAGCAGGACCGGATCATGCGGGTAGTAGCCTAGGTTGGGGTAGAGCTTGACGCCCCGGCAGCCGGCCACGATCCAGCGCCGCGCCTGCTCCAGCACGCCGGGCCGGCGCGGGTCCACGGCGCAGAACGGGATAACCGTCTCCGGGCAGCGCGCCGCCAGCCGCAGGAGTTCCGTGGTCTGGGCGTTCACGTCCACAGGGACCGGGCCGGCCCCCATATAGGCCATATCCATCGGCAGCACCACAAACTTGGCGCTGGCCGGGTACTGACGCTGGAACCGCTCTAAGACTTCGGCCTGGCTGCCGGCGTCACTGAGCGCCAGAAAGCGCGCATAGCGCTCCACCCGGTCGCGGTTATCCCACGGATCCACGCGCCGCAGCAGCCAGGTCAGCGCCGCCACCGCCGGCCGCCAGCGCAGGAGCGCGCCCAGCGGCAGAAAGTGATCGGGCACGTGTTCGGCCGTGAAGGTGTGGACGTGGCAGTTGTAGATCGGTCGCTCGGTCACCGGCGGGGCCTCCTGATCGGCCAGAGACAATCAGTCGCAAGGACCGTGCCAGGCCGGCTTGTGCCGGAAAGTACTAGAAGATGGCCGGCCACAAGCGCAACGATCGTGCTAAAATGCCGCCCCAATGGTCCCCGTAAGAATCGGCTCGAATCCGAACCGGTAAGGTCGCGATGCTGACGCCTCTGACTCTCTCTTTAGGTCAAATGCATCTGCAGCTGGGCGAGCCGGACCGCAACTTCGAGCGCGTGCATGCCTGGACGCACGAGGCCGCCCGGCGCGGGTCCCAGCTGGTGGTCTTTCCGGAGCTGTGGCCCACCGCCTACGATCTGGAAAACTGGCCCAAACACGCCGACGCTTTGGGCGCCGGCTGGTTTGCGCGGTTGAGCGCCCTGGCCCGCGAGACGCGCGTGGCCATTGCCAGCTCCCTTTTGGAGGCCAAGGACGGCCGCGCCTATAACACCTTCGCCCTGTACGGCGCGGACGGCGCGCTGCACGGCCTATACCGCAAAGTGCACCTGGTGCCGATGCTGGACGAGCCCAAATGGCTGGCGGCCGGCGACGCCCTGGGCACGGCCGAGGCCGCCTGGGGGCTGACCGGCCTGGGCATCTGCTATGACCTGCGTTTCCCCGAGCTGTGGCGCCGGTACGCGCTGGCCGGCGCCCGGCTTTTTATCCTCCCGGCGGAATGGCCCAGCCGGCGCGCCGCGCACTGGCAGACCCTGATCCGCGCCCGTGCCATCGAAAACCAGGTCTTTGTCGCCGCGTGCAACCGCGTGGGCGACTCCAAAGGCGAAGTCTTCGCCGGCCGCTCGGCCGTCATCGACCCGTGGGGCGAGGCGGTGGTGGAGGCCGGCGGCGACGCCGAGATCCTGCTGACCGCCGAAATAGATCTGGCCAAAGCAGACGAGATCCGCGCCCGGATCCCGGTCTTCAAAGACCGCCGGCCGGAGGTGTACGGCTCCCCCGATTCCAAAGACGTGGAGGCTTAGCATGTTGCAGATCATTGAAGGCGGCAGCGCGTACGGCGCGCGGCTCATCACCACCACGCCGCTGGCGGCCGGGGCGCTGATCCATCCGATCACCCACTACCGGCTGACGGCGCACCCCACCTATCAGACCATCCAGGTGGGCCGCGCCGAGCATATTGAAGAGCTCGGCGTGCTGGCGTACCTCAACCACTCCTGCCTGCCCAATACGCATGTGGATACCACCGCGTTGACCGTGACCGCGGTGCGCGCGATCGCGGCCGGCGAGGCGTTGACCTTCTTTTACCCGTCCACGGAGTGGGAGATGGACCGGCCGTTTGTGTGCCTGTGCGGGGCGCCGCAGTGCGTGCGGCTGGTGGCCGGCGCCAAGTATCTCTCGGTGGATACCCTCAGCCGCTACTCGATCAACCGCCATATCCGCGCCCTGATCCAGGAAGCGCTGGAAGCGGCGCTGGTGAGTGTGCGCTAAAGGCGGTCAGCGTTTTAGAGGCGGATAGAGCCAGAACGCCAACAGCCGGGTGACTTGCGGCATCACCACATACGTCATCACCGGCACCAACAGCCCGACGATGATCAGGGCGCGCAGGGGGACCGGCCAGCCGGCGATGAGCCAGCCCAAGGCGAGATTGACCAGGATGTTCAGGGGCCACAGCGCCAGGAAGCTCACCACCGCCATCTTCCAGCGCGGCGGCGGCGCGGCGCCGGCCGGCGGCGTGAACCAGAACTCCAGTCCGCTCACGCGCTGAATCTCGGCCTCGCCTTCGGTCAGCGGGCGGACCCGTTCCACCCAGCCGGCGCGCACCTCGGACTCTTCCCAGCCGCGGGCGTTGGCGTAGGTGTCGAAGCGGAAAATGATGGTGTATTCGGCCGGCGCCTGCGGGGTGGGCCGAATGATGGCGGCGCCCAGGTGGCCGGGGAAATCCAGCGCGGCGCGGGTGACGCCCGAGATCCAGGCCTCAAATTCCGTTTGGCGTCCGGGCCGCACCCGGCGCTTAAAGATCAGGGTGACGGGTTCGGCGAGCGGGCTGGCGGCGGCAAGGTCGGTCATATCCGGGGGGCGGGGCCAGGCTGCAGGCGACCCGCGCGGGGGATTTTACTGTGGCCGGCGCAATCGCGCCCGCGGCCGCGCTCCAAAAAAATGTGATTGAACAGCGCCCGCAATATCGGTATAGTACACGTGCCGGCTTATTCATTAATCGGTCAGCGGCAGTGAGGTTATCCAGCACCTAATCTTCCCAGCGCCATCACCCCCATCCCCACCCTTTCTCAGGAGGCTCCCATGCAAGGCTTGATGATGGATTATCAGCTCACATTGCTGCCCATGCTCGAGCGCGCCCGCCGGCTGTATCCGAAGAAAGAGATCATCACCAAGGCCGGCCCGACCCTCGAGCGGTCCAATTACGGGCAGCTGGCGGACCGCGTGGGCCGGCTGGCGCATGCCCTGGCGCGGCTGGGTGTCAAACGCGGGGAGAGGGTGGCCACCTTCGCTTGGAACAACACCCGGCACCCTGAGGTGTACTTCGCCGT
>JAGOBN010000571.1 GCA_017999235.1 Anaerolineales bacterium
CGTCCTCGCACACTGGACCTCTCTGGCTTTAGGCCTGCTCAATGTGGCGCTCGTCACGCGCATCACCCAAACGCTCGTCCCGCGCGCGCAGTGGCTGAGCGGCGGCCTCGCCGGGTTCGCCCTGGTTTTATTTCCGCTGAGCTATCGTGACCTGGGCTCCGCCACTTCCAACGCGCACCTCGGGGTCGCCGCCGCCACCCTGGCGGCCATCCTGGCCGCCGAAATGTTCCGGCGCACCGGCCGCCGGCGCAGCCTCGGCCTGAGTTTAGGGATGAGCCTGCTCGCCCCCTGGGCGGCGGAGAGCGGCGTTACGACGGGCCTGATCGTGGCCGCGTACCTCCTGCTCCGGGAGTGGCCGGCCCCCACCCGGCGCGGCGGGTGGCTCAGCGGCCTGAGCATCAGCCTCAGCCTGGCGCTGACTCTGTGGGTTGCCTCCATTGCCCGCGGCGAGACGGCCCTGAACACCCCGTTGAAACTGCTGGACAAGACCGTCTTCTTTCTTCAGATTCTGGCTTACCCCGCCGCGCCGCTTATGCGCTGGCTGGTCGCCCAGAATCTGCCCTTCCCCTTGGCCATTGCCAGCGTTGGGCTGGGCGTGCTCGCGCTGCTCGGCGCCGGGTTGATCCGCTCGCCGTTCAGGCGGCTGTTTGTGTTTGGGCTGGCGTATTGGGGCGGCGCGGGCGTGATCTCATGGTACGCCCTGACGTTTGAGTACTTGACCAACGCCGCCCACGTCTTTTACTCCGCCGCCCCTGCGATTGCCCTGGTATGGGCGGCGGCCGTGGGGCGCGGCCTGGCCTGGCCGTCTCCGCGCTGGCGCTGGGTGACCGCCGGCGCGGCGCTCCTGTTTCTGATCAGCGGGACCCTGCACCTGCAGCGCGGCTTCCGTTTATTCCAGTTGGGTGTTGAGCCGCTGCGCGCGCTGGCGCGCGCCGCCGAAGCGGGCGGCCCGCTGCTGGCCGTCAACCTCCCCGGTTGGCTGGCCTGGCCCGATCCGTATTTTGCTTTTGGCAACGAAGGCGTGCTGGTGCTGTCGGACGAATCCCCGGCGCAGCTCTTCCTGGACTTCAACAGCCGCCGCGGCGCGCAAATTCAAGCCGTGGAAGTGAGCGATTTACGCGCCAACACCCCGTACTATGTCGGCGTCCACGGCGCCCCTGTTCCCGTTGACGGACTGGCCGATGCTCTGCCGGCGGCCGCCGCCATTTACCGCGCGGATTATCAAGCCGAGCACATCGTGCTCCAGCGGGTGGGCCGCGTGGAAGCCGCCCGCCCGGCCCCGGCTGCCGTGACCGCGCGCTTCGCCAACGGCTTAACGCTGGTCAGCGCCGACTTCCAGCGTGCGGCGCGCACCGTGCAGATCACGCTGGACTGGTATTTGGGCGCCGCGCCCACCGAGCACACTTTCTTTGTGCATGTCTTGGACTGCGCCGGCAACGTGCTGGCGCAGGCGGATGGGCCGGCCCTCGGCCGGCTGTACCCGCTCCGCCAATGGCGCCCCGGTGATCGGGTGCACGATATCCGGTATGCGCCGGTGACGCCGCCGGCCCCGGACGGCTGTTATCGGCTGGCGGCCGGCCTGTTTGACACCGGCTCCGGCGAGCGCCTGCCGGTGACGGACGCCGGCGGCCAGCCGTATCCGAATGCCGCCGTGACGCTGACGTTCAACGCACCCTAAGCCCGGCCCCAACCCGGCCAATCGCACGCTTTATCGAAAGCCATGACCCTCTATAAATTTTCTTACCCGCTTACCGTCCGCTATTCCGACCTGGATGCCCAGGGCCACGTCAACAACGCCACCTACTTCACCTATCTGGAGCAGGGCCGGCTGGAGTACCTGAAGGCGCTGGGCTTGTGGAAGCCCGGCCAGGACTTCATGGCGGTCGGCACCATCGTGGCCGAGGCCAGCTGCACCTACAAACGCCCCATCCTGCTGGACCAGGTGGTGGAGATTGCCGTGCGGACCGCGCGGCTCGGCACCAAGAGCGCGGTGCTGGAATACCAATTGACCGTGGCCGGCGTGGAAGTGGCCACCGGCCGCACCGTGCAGGTGGCCTACGACTATCGCGCCGGCGTCTCCATCGCGATCCCGGCCGACTGGCGCGCCGCCGTCCTGGCCTTTGAGGGCGCGGCCCTGGCCGCCTGAAACCTACTCAAACCTATACGGGCGGCGGCGGCTGGTCTTGATAGGATTTCGTTCCACACTCTGAGCGAGGTTCCTTCATGCGCCGCTACTTCCAACTGGGCTTGCTGCACGTCGCCCTGGCCCTGACGGCCCTGCCCATGGACAGCACCCTCAACCGGGTGATGATCCAGGAGCTTGGCCTGCCGGCCACGCTCGCGGTGCTGCTCGTTTCGCTGCCGTACCTCTTCGCACCGGTGCAAATCGCGGTCGGCGTGCTGGCGGACCGCCGGCCGATGGCCGGCCGGCGGCGCACCCCGTACATCCTGATCGGCCTGTTGTTGAGCGTGGCCGGCGTGGCGGCCGCGCCCGGCGCGCTGTTCACCCTGGCGGCCGACCCGGTCCTGGGCTGGACGCTGTGCGCGCTGGCCTTCGGCGCCTGGGGGCTGGGTTTCAACTTCGCCACCGCCTCCTACTTTGCCCTGGCCTCCGAGCTCTTTGGCGAGCAGCGCCGCAGCCGCGCCGTGGCGGTGATGTACTTCATGATGATCCTAACCATGATCGGCATGGGGATCACGCTCGGCCGGCTGATGGACCCGTACACGCCGGCGGCCCTGATGCAAGCCGTGTGGGTGGCGGCCGGCGCCGCGCTCGCGGCCGGCCTGACGGGGCTGATCAAGCTGGAGCCGGTTTCCCCGGCCCAGCCGCCGGCTCTCCGCTCAGCCGCGGCTCCGGGGGCCGGCGGCTGGCTGGCCGGGCTGCGCGCCCAGTTGAGCGTGGTCACCGGCAACCGCCCGGCGCGGATCTTCTTCGTGTATCTGCTGATCCTGTTGACGGCCATCCTGGGCCAGGATGTGATCCTGGAGCCGTACGCCGCGCAGGCCTTTGCCTTGCCGGTCAGCCAGACCACGCGCCTGACGTCGCTTTATGGGGTGTGTTTCTTGGCGGCGTTGTTGTTGGCGGCGGCGGCCGAGCGGTTCGTGAACAAGCGGACGGTGGCGCAGATCGGCGCCGCCGGCGGCATCGCCGCGTTTGGCCTGATTTTGATCGCCGGCGCGCTGGGACAGCTGGGGCTGTTTTATCTCGGCCTGGTGCTCTTGGGGCTGGCCATCGGCCTGGCCACCGTCTCCAATCACTCGCTGATGCTGGATATGACCACGCCGCAGAATGTCGGCCTGTTTATCGGCGCTTGGGGCATGGCCACCTCCCTGGCGCGGCTGGCCGGCTCGCTGCTGGGCGGCGTCTTGCGGGACAGCGTGGCGGCGCTGGTGGGGGATCCCCTGCTCGGCTACGAGCTGGCCTTCGCCCTGAACGCCAGCCTCTTGGCGCTCTCGCTGGGGCTGCTGCGCTCGGT
>JAGOBN010000572.1 GCA_017999235.1 Anaerolineales bacterium
CCGATACGGCCGTCGTGCTGCGGACCGACCGACGCCCGCTGTCGCTCTGGGCATTGGCCCAGACTCTGGCCCGCCGGCCCGAGCAAGGTTGACGCGTATGGCGCCATCCCAATCGGAGTGTGAGTTCTGCCTCAAGCTGCGGCCCGGCCCGGCGCTGGCCCGGGCTTGGTATGACTTTCACATCTTGTGGGAACTGCCTGATTTTGTCTTGGTACCGGCGCTGGGGAGTCTGGTGCCGGGTTATCTCATGCTGGTCACGAAGCGGCACGTGCCGTCGATGGCGCACT
The DNA here is from genome assembly GCA_017999235.1 of Anaerolineales bacterium. The sequence continues at coordinate 288 of JAGOBN010000572.1, forward strand.
TGAGCGTTTTGGAACGACAAGCGCTCCAGCAGGCGGTCCGCCAGGTGGCGGCGCGGCAGGCCGAGCATTGGGCGCCGCCCGTTATCTTTGAGCACGGCGCTTGCGACGACGAGGCGCGCGCCGGGAGTTGTATCACCCACGCCCATTGGCATCTGGTGCCCAGCCGCTGGCCTCTCCGGCAGGCCGACCGCCACTGGGAGCCGATCGAGTCGTTTGAGTCCCTGGCGGCTGTCCGCCCCCTATCGACTAGTTACTTCTTTGTGGCCGATGACACGGGCTTGTACTGGTCTCTGGCGACGCGCGCGCCGAGTCAATATTTCCGCCGCAGTCTGGCCCAGGTGCTGGGCCAGGCAGAAGCCTGGGATTATGCGGTCTTCCCGTTCTACGACCACATGCGGGAAACCCTGGCGAAACTGGCTCCCCCGCCGCCGGTCTCCCCTACCATCCAGGCCTATAACGCCATGGCACCCGCGTATTACGCCCGTACCTGCGCCTATAGCCCGGAGAGCGGACTGCCAGCGGTTGTGACGGAGTTCATCCATAGCTTGCGTGGCCGGCGGGTGTTGGATGCCGGTGCCGGGGCCTGTCGGGATTCGCGTTATCTGATCAGCCAGGGCCTGACGGTCGAGGCAGTTGACCTGGCCGAGCGTCTGCTCCAATTGTCGGCGGGCCAGTCGCCGGTGCCTGGCCGGCGCGTGATGGATGTGCGGCGCCTGGCTTACGCGGATGAGGTGTTTGACGGGATCTGGTGCAGCGCTGTGCTGCTGCATCTCGCGCCGGAGGAACTGGCGCGGGCGCTGGCGGAATTCCAACGCGTCCTTAAGCCGGGCGGGAGCTTGCATCTCTCTCTTAAGGAAGGCCAGGGCAGTCAGCGCCTTGAGGTCCAATCCGATACACGGGTGTACCGCGAGTTTTATTACTATCGTCAGCCGCAGATAACCCATTTGTTGGAGCAAGCCGGCTTTTCCCCCCGGGCTTGTCAACAGGTTCAGGAAGCGGACAGCGACAGCGAAACGGTCACCTGGCTGCGCTGCCTGGTGGCCAAAGTGTCTAGGGCGCGCCCGGCCGCCGGATAACCAGGTTTGCTTACTCTCATGTCCAATCGCCACGCGCTGCTCATCGGCAATACCACCTACGACGACGAGGCCCTACAAAAGCTGAAAGCGCCGGCCGCTGACGTGCGCGCGCTGGCCGAATTGCTAATGGCGCCCGATATCGGCGGCTATGCCGTCACGACGCTGCTGGATGAGCCTGCTTATGTGGCTCAGCGGGCGATTGGCGCTTTCCTGGCGCGGCGGCGGCCGGATGATCTCGTGCTGCTGTATTTCACCGGCCATGGGGTTCTGGATCCGCAAGGCCGCCTATGGCTGGCGCTCAAGGATACAGAGCGCGAACTGCCGACGGCCACGGGGATTGGCGCCGCCTGGTTGAAAGATCAGATGGATGGCAGCCGCGCCCGCCAGCAACTTCTATTGCTGGATTGCTGTCACAGCGGGGCGTTCAGCGCCGGTGAGAAAGGCGGCGCCGCGTTGAACCGGCCAGCGATCTTGGATGACACGTTTGGCGAACGGGGCCGTGGGCGCGTCGTGCTGACAGCGACGGACAAAACGAGTGCCGCCTGGGAAGGGGACCAGGTCATCGGCGGGGCCGAACTTTCGTTATTCACGCACTTCGTTATTCAAGGCATCCGAACGGGCGAAGCGGCCGACCCACAGGGTCGGGTAACGCCCGGGTCGCTTTACGAATATGTCTATCGGGAGGTCAGCGCCGCCACCAGCAAACAGCGGCCCCGGCAGATCGTCTATGACCGGGAAGGTGAGTTCGTTATCGCGAAGGCTCCGACCAACCGCGCCGGCCAGTCGCTGCCGATTGAAATCCAGGCCGCGCTCGCCGATCCGCGGCCGTATGTGCGCATCGGCGCTGTAGATGAACTGGCGCGCCTGTTGACTGACCCCGATCCCAGTCTGGCCGGCCCCGCCCGGGCGCTGCTGGAACAATTGTTGACTGATCCACGCCAGCCCAGGCGGGTCCAAGCCGCAGCGGCTAAAGCTTTGGACCCGGCCGCCGCCCCGCTGCCGGCCGAACTGGATCAACCGGCTCACGCTGAACTAGCCGAGCGCCCCGTCCCGCTTCCCGCACCCGCCGTTGAGGCTGAGATCGGCGAACGCCAGATCACGCTGGTGCCCGGCGTCGTATTGGAGTTGGTCCCCATCCCGGCCGGCGTGTTCCAGTTAGGCAGTGATCTGGCGCATGATCCCGAAGCGCAGGATAATGAACAGCCGCGGCATACCGTCGAACTGCCGGCTTATCTGATCGGCAAGTATCCGGTAACGGTGGAGCAGTTCCTGGTATTCGTCACCGCCACCGGGCATAAGTGGAAGGGTTCGGATCTCCAACAACTGGCCCGCCATCCGGTTAGCAACATCAGTTGGCGGGATGCCTTGGCCTTCTGCGGGTGGCTGAGCCAAACCACTGGCCGCCGGGTAGTCCTGCCGAGCGAGGCCGAGTGGGAGCAAGCTGCCCGCGGTGGAGATGGCCGCCTCTTTCCATGGGGCGAGGCTGTTCCGACCGATACGCTCTGTAACTATGATTATCATGTTGGCCGTACCACCCCAGTGGGCCGGTACAGCCCCCAAGGCGACAGCCCGTATGGCTGCGCCGACATGGCCGGCAACGTCCGGGAATGGACCCGGAGTTTGAACCGCCCTTATCCATATGTAGCCCAGGATGGGCGCGAGGCGCTGGAAGATGACAATCATCGGGTCTTGCGCGGCGGATCGTTTGGCGGCAACCGCGAACGCATCCGGTGCGCATCGCGGCATGAGGCGCCGCCTGGTTCCCGTCGCACTACCTTCGGTTTTCGGGTGTGTATCGCTCCGCCGACGGATGCGCCGGCTTAAGGAGAACCGCCATGACCGGTGACAGCCGGGATTTGCAATTGGGCCTGCAAATTGATCTGGGAGACGAGGCCGACCCGGAAGAACTCGACCAGGCGGCGCGCCAACTCCGCCGGGAACTGGCGGAGGCCGGGGCCGAGACAGTCGAACTGGTGTCTGGAGGGCCGGCGGCGCAAGGGGCCAAATCGGTGGAGACCGTCCTGGCCGGGATGCTGGCCTTGACGGTGCTGCCACCAGCCCTGCCTCATCTCATCCTGGCGTTGCAGCAGTGGACGGCGCGCTCTTTCGG
>JAGOBN010000573.1 GCA_017999235.1 Anaerolineales bacterium
GGCATACAGTCACTCCAGGCCGTTCACTTTGCTGGAGAAACCTATGACTGACATAATCTTGGAAATTGACGCCGTCCACGCCGCTTATGGCCGCGGGGCCAACCAAGTTACCGCGCTGCGGGGCGTCACCCTGAGCGTGACGCGGGGCGAGATCTTCGGCCTGCTTGGGCCGAACGGCGCCGGCAAAAGCACGCTGCTGGCATGCCTGGAAGGCTTGCACACGCCGGCCGCCGGCCGGGTCCGCGTGGCCGGCCAGGCCCCGGCGCAAGCCAAGGGCCGGCTGGGCGTGCAGCTGCAGAAGGCGGCCCTGCTGGATGACCTGACCGTGGCGGAGCTGATCGAGGTCTATGCCGCGCTGTACAACGTCTTCCCCAGCCGCGCGCAGATTGACCAGCTGCTCACCCGCTTCAGCCTCTTGGAGCAGCGCGGCCGGCTGGCCCGCCAGCTTTCCGGCGGCCAGCAGCAGCGCGTGGCCCTGGCCGTGGCCCTGGCCTCCGACCCGGAGATCGTGCTGCTGGACGAGCCCACTTCGGCTTTGGACCCCCAGGCGCGCCGCGCGGTCTGGGACATGGTCCGCCGCCTGCACGAAGAAGGGCGCACGGTGCTCCTGACCACACACGCCATGGAGGAGGCCGAGGCGTTGTGCGGGCGCGTGGCCATCATTGATCAGGGCCAAATCATCGCCTGCGGGACGCCGGCCGCCATCATCGCCGGCCTGCAGGTCCACTCCACCTTGAAGGCCCTGGCCGAACTGCCGCTGGAGCAGGTGCGCGGCCTGCCCGGCGTGCGGACCGTCCGTTATACCGGCCAGCACCTGGAGGTGGAGACCACTGAACCACAGACCACCCTGCCGGCCCTGCAGGCCCTGGCGGCCGGGCTGGGCCGCACGCTGGGTGAGATCAGCTTGCGCCAGCCCAACCTGGAAGACGCCTTCCTGCATTTGACCGGCCGCGCGCTCAGCGCTTAATTCACCCGCCCATCCACACCGGAGACCCCGCCATGCGCCGTTTCTTGATCCTCACCAAAGCCATTCTGCTGGTGCATCTGCGCGAGCGCGCGCAGCTCTTTTGGAATTTCGCGTTCCCCATCTTTCTGCTGGTGATCTATGCCGCGGTCTTCGGCGGCGACGACTTAGCCAGCTTTATGGCCTGGATGGTGCCCGGCATCATCGCCACCAATATCCTGGCCTTCGGCCTGATCAGCAGTTCGTCCCTGATCACGGAGATGCGGACCAAAGGTGTGCTGCGCCGGCTGCAGGCCAGCCCGGTGCCGGCCGCGCACTTGCTGGGCGCTTATCTGACCGTCAACGTGCTCAGCTCCTTGATTCAAATTCTCCTGATCCTGGCTGTCTCGACCGTGGTCTACGGTCTGCGGATCCCGCTGGTCAACCTGGCGCTGGCCGCGCCGTGGGTGGTGGCAGCCGTGCTGGTCTCGGTCATCATCGGCCAGGCCGTGAGCAGCCTGGTGGGCAGCGCCGGCGCGGCCGTGGCCGTCGGCCAGGTGCTTTACTTCGGCCAGATGTTCATTACCGACCTGATCATGCCGATCGAGTTCATGCCGCAGTGGATTCAGCAGGTCGGGCCGTGGCTGCCCGGCTACGCCATCGCCCAACTGGTGCGCCCGCCCCTGCTAGACGGCACGCTGAGCCCGGCCCTGGGGAGCAGCCTGCTCTTGGCGGCGGCCTATGCGCTGGCGGCGGGGTTGTTGGCCGCGCGCTTCTTCAAATGGGAAGCGCGGTCCTGATGCCGCCGACCCGGCGCCTGATCCTCTTTAGGAGTAACCGCCCATGAGCGCTGTAGCTTCTCAACCCTCTGATCTGCGGCACGCGCTGGCCGAAGTCAGCGCCAGCTCGGCCGGCGGGGCGCCGTTCCTGCTGGCCTTTGGGACCACGTTTCTGATCACCAGCCTTCTGGCGTTTTGGCTCCCGCGCCCCACCGTGGCCCTGCTGGCGATGTTCCAGGGCGGCCTGGCCCTGCCGGCGGCGCTGTGGCTGGAACGGCGGCTGGGCTGGCGCCGGATGGCGGCCGATAACCCGCTGCGCGCCCTCTCCGCCCAACTGGCGCTCTCGCAAAACCTGGCGCTGCCGGCCTGGATTGTGGCCTACAGCCTCAACCCGGGCGCGGTGCCGCTGGTGATGGCGGCCACCGGCGCCGCGCACTTCCTGCCGTATGCCTGGCTGCACCGCACCCGTGTGTACGCGGCGCTGGCGGTGGCGCTGTCCTTGGGGACGTTCGCTTTGCAGCTGGCGTTGGGCGCGCAGGCGTTTCCGTACAGCCTGCTGTGGGTGGCCGGGCTCTACTGGGCCGCGGCCCCCGTGGTCTACCGCCATGCGGCGCGGCTGGCGCCCCGCGCCTGACACCCAACCGCGCCGCGGCCTGCACTATACTTGCGCCATGTCTCAGCCCTTGCTGCCCGCCCGGCATGACATCCCGGCCGCCTCGCCGCGCGCGCTGCGGCTCTACGGGCGGTTTTGGGACATCATCTCCCTGCTCATCTTCAGCGGCGCCGCCGTGAGCGTGTTCGCCGGCGATTGGGGCGCGTTCACCTGGCGGACCTGGACCGTGGCCGGCCTGCTGCTGGCCCAGGGCGCGCTGTATGTGCTCTGCATCGAGCGGCGCGGCTGGCCGATTGCGCGGCGCTGGCTGGCCAGCTACTTTATCGGCGGCCTCAGCCTGTGGCTGGGGGCCGGCCTGCTGGAGCCGGCGGTGTGGTGGGTGGGGATGACGTACTTCGGGCAGATGTTTGGCCTGCTGCCGCCGCGCGCCACCCTCCTCGGCACCTTCGTCATCAACGTCCTGATCATCCTGCAGATCACGGGCTGGAACCTGGCCAACGCGACGCTGGGCATGCTGTTTGGCTTCGGCTTCCAGTGGGCCGGCGGCATGGCCGTGTACCTGTTCATCTTCAACATCATCCAGACCAGCCAGGAGCGCGGCCATCTGATCGCCCGGCTGGAGGCCGCCCAGCGCGAACTGGAGGCGGCGCGGGAGAAGGACGCGGAACTGGCCGCGCTGCACGAACGGGAACGCCTGGCGCGCGACCTGCATGACAGTTTGGGCCACGCGCTGGTGGCCATCTCCGTGCAGCTGGAGGCCATTCAACGCCTCTACCGCGTGGACCCGGAGCGCGGCGCGGCGCGGGTGGAGGAGCTTAAGACGCTCACCCGGCGCGCCACCGATGAGCTGCGCCGCTCGCTGGCCGGCCTGCGCGCGCCGGGGCTGGGCGACCAAACCTTAAGCGCGGCGCTGACGGCGTTCAGCGTGGAAGTGGCCCAGCGCGCCCGCCTGGATATCACCTGCCAGATCCCGCCGGCCGCGGACGCCCTCGGCCCGGCCGTCGCCGAGGCGCTCTGGCGCGCGGCGCAGGAAGCGCTGGCCAACGTCGAAAAACACGCCCGCGCCAGCCAAGTGGAACTGCGCGTGGAGGTGCGGCCGGAAGAAGTGACCCTGCGGGTGAGCGACAA